>CAYXUE010000055.1:0-14750 GCA_964467885.1 uncultured bacterium
TCTCCAGTTACCCTAGGAGCCAGACAGATGACAGAAACCACAGGAACACTTCCGACTACGCAGTCCGTCGTCAACGTCGTCGTACCCGTCACCGACGTTCAACGGGCACGGCGCTGGTACCGCGAGATCCTGGAACTGCCGGCTGGCGACGTGCAGTTCGGCCACCTGTGCCATATCCCGTTGCCTGGCGGTACCGGCATCCTTCTCGATCAGAAGCTGGTGCCTGGCGCGGAGCACTTGGGCCCCGGCCTGCGGAAAGAGGGCTACCCCCTCTTCATGCTGTCAACCGACGATATCGACGCCTCGCTCGAGTCGCTGAGAGGCCGGGGGGTCGAGATCATCGAGTACGACGGCCACGCCGTCCAGAACGGCCACTGGTTCAACTTCCGCGACTGCGAAGGCAACCTGCTGATGATGTGCGGGCCCAACTGACGACCCGCACGGATTTTCAGCGTCTGCAAGGTCTTGGGCGCCGAAGAGGCGCCCAAGCTCAGGTAGGGCCAGCGGCCCTTCACCACCGGGTTCCTGGGTTCCTGTACTGCTAGGTTCGTTCGCGCCTCATCCCCGGCGTGTCCGCAGGCCCCTGCATGTCTTCAGGTGACTGCACGCGCAGGCGGTTATGGACGTCGCGCACGCCCCTCACGCGTTCCACGGCGTCCTCGGCGGCGCGCTTGGCGCGGCGGCTGTCGACCGTGCCCTCGAGTGTCACCTCGTCGCCCTCCACCGAAACCTGGATCTTGCTGGCGTCCACGTCGTGGTCCCAGGTCAGCGCGTCGTTCGCGTCCTCGGTTATCCGCTCGGCGGAACGCTTGTACCCTTCGGGACCGCGGCCGTAGTGGGGGCCACGCCTTCGCGCCGACTGCTCGTTCCAGTCCGACGCGCCCCAGCGCTGGTAACGGTCGTTGCGGTCGGCACGCTCGTTGCGGTCGTCGCGGTAGCGGGGAGCTCCGGCCAGCTCGACCGGGTAGCCCACGCCGCCGAATCCGGGTCCGGGGTAGCGGGCGCCGAACATGCCGCCCATGCCCAGGCCGTAGCGGCCCCCGGCCGGCAGGTCGTTCCAGTTCGGCTCCCCGTAGGGGTCGCGGCCGGCACCCCAGCCGCCGTCGTAGAAGCGTTCGTCCGGGTACTCCCTGTAGATGCCGTGGCGGCCGCCCGCATCCAGCCAGCCCGAGCCGCCGGAGCGCTCCCTTTCCAGCCGGTCCATGCGGCGGCGCCGTTCCGCACCCTCGTCGCCGAACCATGAGCGCATCTCGTCGCTCATGCGGTCGCCGAGGTCGCGATCATCTCGGTCGTAACGGTCAGGACGGTAGTTCCGTTCGTGGTTCCGTTCGTAGTTGCGGTCTCTGGCCATGGCTAACACCTCCGTGGTCCTGAGATGAAGGTGCACCGCGGGCTGTGGACGCCGAACCGCGTGCCGCGCCGCGATGCCTACCGCTGAGTGTAGGAACCGCGCCGGGTGGCGCCAGGCAATCCATCACGACGGAGCGCCATCAGGGAAAGCCCGCTGCGGACGACGCCCGCAGCGGACCCGGTGGCCGAGGCCATCACAACGATTCCCAGGTGCCGGTTACGCCAACTGCCGCTCCGCATCCCCTTCCTTGGCCAGGAAGAGCCAGGTCTCCAGCACCGTGTCGGGGTTGAGCGACATGGAACCGATGCCCTGCTCCAGGAGCCACTCGGCGAACTCGGGGTCGTCCGAGGGGCCCTGCCCGCAGATGCCGATGTACTTGCCGGCGTTGCGGCACGCGGCTATGGCCTGCGCGGCCAGCGCCTTCACGGCCGGGTCCTTCTCGCTGAAGAGGTCGGACACCAGGCCGGAGTCGCGGTCCAGCGCCAGGGTCAGCTGGGTCAGGTCGTTGGAGCCGATGGAGAAGCCGTCCACGTGCTCCAGGAACTGCTCGGCCAGGATGGCGTTGGAGGGCACCTCGCACATCATGATGACCTCCAGCCCGTTCTCACCGCGCTCCAGCCCGTGCGAGCGCATGATCTCGAGCACCTCCCGTAGCTCGCCCACGGTGCGCACGAAGGGCACCATCACCTTCACGTTCTTGAGGTCCATGTCGTCGCGCACGCGCCTCAGGGCCTCACACTCCATGGCGAAGCAGGGCGCGAACGTCTCCGAGCGGTAACGCGAGGCGCCGCGGAAACCGATCATCGGGTTCTCTTCCTTGGGCTCGTAACGGTCGCCGCCCAGCAGGTGGGCGTACTCGTTCGACTTGAAGTCCGACAGTCGCACGATCACCGGGTGCGGCGCGAAAGCGGCGGCGATGGTGGCTATGCCCTCGGCCAGCTTGCCGATGAAGAACTCGCGCGGCCCACCGTAGGCGGTGGCGCGCTCGTCGATCTCGCGCTTCAGCTCCTCGGGCACGTCGGGGTACTCCAGCAGCGCCTGGGGGTGCACGCCGATGGCGTTGTTGATGACGAACTCTATGCGCGCCAGGCCCACCCCGCGGTGCGGCAGGCGCGAGAAGGCGAAGGCCCGCTCGGGCGTGGCCACGTTCATCATGATGTCGACCGGCAGCTCGGGCATGGCGCCAAGCTCCACCTGGCTAAGCTCGAAGCGCGGGGTGCCCTCGAACACCAGGCCCTCGTCGCCCTCGGCGCAGCACACCGTCACCTGGGCGCCGTCCTTCACCAACTCGGTGGCGTCACCCGTGCCCACCACGGCCGGGATGCCCAGCTCGCGGGCGATGATGGCCGCGTGGCAGGTGCGGCCGCCGCGGTTTGTGACGATGGCCGAGGCACGCTTCATGACCGGCTCCCAGTCCGGGTCGGTCATGTCGGTGACGAGAACGTCGCCCTCCTCCACGCGCCACATCTCGGACGCGTCGGTGATGACCTTGGCGGGGCCGGCGCCCACGCGCGCGCCCACCGCCCGGCCGCGCACCACCACGGGCGCGCGCTCCAGCATGCGGTAACGCTCCAGCACCTGACCGTCGCGGCTGCGCACCGTCTCGGGCCGGGCCTGCAGGATGTAGATGCGCCCGTCCAGGCCGTCCTTGCCCCACTCGATGTCCATGGGTCGACCGAAGTGCTCCTCGATGGCCAGCGCCTGCCGGCCCAGTTCGGTGAGCTCCTCGTCCGTCAGCGAGAAGCGCCAGCGTTCCTCGTCCGGCACGTCCTCGGTGCGGACGGTGCTGTGCGTGCCGTTGCTGCCGGCCGCGGAGCCATCGGCCCCTGCCCGGCTCTCCTCGGCGTAGACCATGCGCTGCCGCTTGCTGCCCACCCGCCGGCTGAGGATCGGCTGGGCCCCCGAGCGCAGCGCCGGCTTGTAGAGGTAGAACTCGTCGGGGTCCACGGCGCCCTGCACCAGCAGCTCGCCCAGGCCGTAGCCGGCCGTGATGAAGACGGCGTCGTCGAAGCCCGACTCGGTGTCGAGCGTGAAGGCCACGCCCGAGGCGCCCAGGTCGCTGCGCACCATGCGCTGCACGCCCACGGAGAGGGCCACCTCGGAGTGCTCGAAGCCGTGGTGCACGCGGTAGGCGATGGCGCGGTCGGTGAACAGCGAGGCGAACACCGTGCGCATGGCGGCCAGCACGCCGTCGGGGCCGCGCACGTTGAGGATGGTCTCCTGCTGCCCGGCGAAGGACGCCTCCGGCAGGTCCTCGGCCGTGGCCGACGAGCGCACGGCCACGGACAAGTCAGCGGCCCTGTCGCCCATCTGGCGCTCCAGCTCGGCGTAGGCCTGGCGCACGGCCTGTTCCAGGGGCTCGGGCAGGGGGGCGGACGCCACCTGGTCGCGGATCTCCTTGCCTACTTCCGCCAGCGAAACAACGTCGGCCACGTCCAGCTCGCGCAGGCGCGCATCGATGCGTTCCTGCAGGTCGTTGACCCTCAGGAACTCGCGGAACGCCGCCGCGGTGGTGGCGAAACCGCCCGGCACTGACACTCCGGCGCCGGCTAGTGAGCCGATCATCTCTCCGAGTGAGGCGTTCTTGCCCCCGACGTCTTCGAGGTCGCCCATGCCCACCTCGTCCAGTTGCCGTACGTAAACCATCCTGACCTCCCCGGAGCTCGCTGGCGCATGTTGCTGCGATCTGACCGGTCCAGGATAGGCGGGCCGCTCCGGCTGCCGACGGCAGAGCGCACTGAAGTCATCCGGCTGCTACCCTCAGGCGTGGCTGCGCCATCCGAGGGCGAGACCCTCCAGGTGTATTTCGTCTCCGACCACACCGGCGTCACCGCCGAGATGCTCGGCCGGAGCCTGCTGGCCCGCTTCGAGGGGCTGGCCGCCAGCCTGCGGACCCGCTCGTTCATCGATTCGGTGGAGAAGGCCGACGCGCTGGTCCGGGAGATCGAAGCGGCGCGGGGGCCGCGCATGGTCCTCACGAGCATCTCCAGGTCCGAAGTGCTGCGCCGCATAGAAGGCGCCGACGCCCTGGTGATGGACCTGTTCGAGCCGTTCCTCGGCAAGCTGGCCGCCTTCCTGCACCGTGAGCCGCATGCGCACGTGGGTAGCCTGCACCGGCTGCGGAACCTGGCGCGCTACCAGGAGCGCATCGAGGCGGTGGAGTTCGCCGTGGGCACCGACGACAGCCTAGGCACCGACCATTACGACCGCGCCGACGTCATCCTCGTGGGCGTCTCGCGCGTGGGCAAGACGCCCACCAGCCTCTACCTGGCCATGCACTACGACCTCTACTGCGCCAACTACCCCCTCACCGACGAGGACCTGGACCTGCACGAGCTACCCAAGGCACTTCGGGCGCACCGGCGGCGCCTGTACGGCCTGACCATCGACCCGCTGCGCCTGCACCAGATCCGCCAGTCGCGCCGGGCTGACAGCGACTACTCGTCGCTGAAGCGTTGCCAGTGGGAGGTGGCGCACGTGGAAGAACTGTTCCGCCGCAACCGCATACCGTTCGCGAACACCACGGTGCGGTCGGTTGAGGAGATCGCGGCGGGGCTCATGCAGGATGAGCGGCTGGAGCTGCGGAAGGGGCGGACGCGGGAGCTGTAAGTGGTGAACGCGCTTGAGGGTGCGGAGTATTCGCTAGGCCGACCATAGCGCGGGCGAGTTACGACTAGCCCCTGCCCGCCGAGCCCGGCGGGAGAGAGGCAGCCATGCGAACAGCACCACGACTACTCCTTCCCTTCATCCTCACCGCTCTGGCGCTGACCGCCTGTTACGAACCGCTCGACTACGAACTCGTGATCACCGTCGATGATGCGGGCGGCTACGAGATGAGCTTCGACGGCACCATCGGGCACCTCTTACTGCGGGACGCCCAACTACAAGGCGCCCCGGAAGAGCACCTGAGCGAGTTGCGCAGCGAAGCCGACGCGGCCATCCGGAACGAACCGAGCGTGGAGACCAGCGAGTACCGCGAAGACGGCGTGTACTACGTCCGCGGCAAGAAGGCGTTCTCGAACACCGAGGCCGGGGTCATCTTCGACTTCGAGTTCCTGGGAGCGCAGCGCCTACCCGGCCAGCTCACCTTCACCACCCGGGTGTTCGACGAGGACGTCCGCGCCGATTACGCCGAGTTCGGCTACCAGCACGACGGCCACATCATCCTCCGCACCGGCGCCACCATCCTGGAGAGCAACGGCAAGCGCGGGCCGCGCGGGCTCTACTGGGATAACGAGTTGCTGCAGCAGGAGGGCATGCGGATCACTATCGCTACGCCCTAGAGGGGGTCGGGCGCAGGCGCTCAGCCGGCCACATGGCTCACGAGCGGGCCGGGAAACGGGACGGTTCCAGTGCGGTGGTACCGTGAGGTGTGCACGAACTTCCCCCCTTACTAGCGCTGGTGATCGTGCCTGAACGTCCCGGCGTTGCGCCTGTCCGCTCGAAGCCTTGATCGACTCCAGTACCAACTCCACCGAACGCCGCCGCGGCGTCACGCTGCTGATCGCTTACGCCGTGGTGTTCGTGGCCTTCACGGACAACTTCGCCATGTTCCCGACCATCGGGCCGTACGCCCAGTTCCTGGGCGGGGACGCCTTCGCCATGGGCGTGGCGGTGGCCGCATACTCGGTAACTAACCTCATCTTCAACGTGGTGGGCGGCATCCTGCTCGACCGCTCCGGCAGGCGACGGTTGCTGCTGGTGGGACTCATCGCGGCCGCCGGGGCCATGTTGCTTTACGCTGCCGCCGGCAACGTGGGCCGCTTGATAGCGGTGCGGCTCATCCACGGGGCGGCGGGCGGCATCTTGGTTCCGGCCGTGTTCACCATGATCGCCGACCTAGCGCCGGCCGGCAGCGCCGGTCGCGCCATGGGCCGCGCCGGAGCGCTGATAGGCACGGTGGCGATAGTAGCGCCGGCCATGGCGGGCATCCTCAGGCAGGCCGCGGGCTTCTATCCGGTGTTCTACGGCGCCGCAGCGTTGCTGGCGTTGGGCGCTCTCCTCGCCGGCTTCGGGCTACCCGAGACGCGCCGCGTCAAGGAACGCACCGCCGAGCCGGCCCCGGCCGGCATCCCGCCCGGGGTGGAGACGGCCTTCCTGGGCATCTTCACCCTGATGTTCGCCATGGGCATCCTCACGACCTTCCTGCCGGAGATGGCGGAGTCGCTGGGGCACGGCGCCGGTACTTCCGGCATGCTGTTCACCGTGTTCGGCCTGGTGGCCGCGGGGGTGATGATCAGCCCGCTGGCGCAGCTGGTCGACCGGCGCGGCGGCGCGCTACCCACCGCGGCGGGCGTGGGCATCATGCTCGTCAGCTTGGCGCTGCTGATGTTCGCCGAGTCACTTGCCTTGCTGATGGTGGCCTGCGCGGTCTTCGGGGCGGGCTACGGCCTGATCTTCCCGTCCACGTCGGGTCAGATCGCTCAGGCTACCGAGGGCCGGCGCGGACGCGCTTACGGGCTGTTCTACGCCATGTTCAGCCTGGGCACCGTGGTGGGGGCGCCGCTGGGTGGGTGGATGAAGGCTACCTTCGGGGGAGGGCAGTTCCCGTACCTGCACGCCTTCCTGCCGGCACTGCTCATGGCGGGCTTGGCGCTCGTGGTTATCGGATGGTTCGGGCGGCGGGCGGCTTCGGCATCACGCGCGTAGGTGGGTGAGCCGGCACCGGCATGCGGGCTCGAGGGTGGCGCAGCGGTAGCTCGAGCCATGCGGTAGCCGTCTACAGCCGTCTACCAGGTTCCACGGATGCGCCGCTCGCCCGACCCCTAGCGCTTCTCATCGGAACGTGGTCACGGATTCATCCGGGCGTGGCACCTTGTGAGGACGCTGCGACTCAGGTGGCCAGGACCAGCCGCTGTCGCGGTTCGCATCGGATCGCCTCGAGGCCTGACGGCGTTCATCGCTGCTTAGGCGTCAAGCTCGCCCTTCTTGAAGCCCATCGCTTCGGCGCTGGCATAGGAGGAGACCGTGACCCTCACCAACTTCGTCAAACCGCTAGTGGTATTCGCGGCCGTACTGATGCTGCCCGCCTGCTCCAACCTGCCCTTCCCCATGGACGTGGATCTCAAAGCCAAGATCCCAGAAGCCGACACCGAAGGCACCGTCAGCGAGCCCATCAAGGAGGGCGAAGCTGAGACCCTCGACCTCCACCTGCCTACCGAGGTGGGTGAGTGCATCGACTTCTCCGAGGTGGAGCCCGGCGTCACCGTGCAGTCGGCCAAGCTGCAGTGGATCGTGGACGCCACCTACGACGGCCCGGCGCTGACCGGCAAGGTCCAGGCTCGTGCCTACGCAACCGGGGTGGGTGACGAGGTCTTCCACGGATCCAACACCCTGGGGCCCACCTTCACACTCAAGCTCGACCGCACCAGTACCCGCCTGGCGGGCGCGGCAGTGCTCAACCCCGAGCAGCTCCAAGCCGTGAACGACCGCGAGGTCTGCTGGGGCGTGCACGTGACCGGCCGCGACCTAGCGGCGATGGAGGACGGCACGGCCAACGTGCACTTCGAGGTGAAGAAGCTGATGCTTAGCATCAGGTTCAGCGTCATCTGAGGCTCCTTGCGGATCAACGCGCGCACGGGCTTCGCGCCTGAGCGCCGAGTCGGCGGCCGTGGAGGAGCTTAGGCTCACACGCGCGCGGGCTTCGTAGGAGACGGAGAGGCGTGAGGCTGGGACGGTTCCCGAGCCTCACGCGCCAAGCGTCGCGCTCATGCCACGCTGGTCAGCCGCTCGATCTCCTGGACGTAGGCCTGGGCCGTGGCGTTCTCGAAGACCACGAACCGCACGAGGTCGAGGCCGCCGTGTGCGCGCAGCCAGTCGAGAGCCTGCCCGATGGCCACGCCAGCTGCGGCTGCGGCTGGGTACTGGTAGATGCCGGCTCCTATGGCCGGCAACGCCACCGTACGCGCGCTCAGGCGTTCCGCCAGGGCGAACACCGCCTGGTAGCACTGGGCCAGGGTGTCGAGCTCGCGCCCGGTGGTGCCCCACGGGGTGGTCGCCGTATGGATGACGTACGTGGCGGGAAGGGCGAAGCCGGGCGTGAAGACCGCGCTGCCGTAGTCGAGCGGTTCTAGGCCCCTCAGCGCGTTACCGAGAGCAGGTCCGGCGCCTTTGGCGATCGCCCCGGCCACCCCCGCGGTGGAGAAGAGCCCGCGGTTGGTGGAGCTGACGATGGCGTCCACGTGCTGCTCGGTGATGTCACCCAGCACGACCTGTAGGGTTGTTGTGCTGTCCCGGGGCCCCGTTAGCTGGACTTCGAACAGGAGGTTGCCTGCTGCCTGCAGAGCGATAGGCGCGGCCGCCTGTGCCCTGCTTGCCTGGGGCGTTCCGCCGTCGACGGGGGAGGGCGTCGTCTCGGGCGCAGCTGCAGCTATCGTCTTCTTCTGCCACTCCTGAGATGCCAACACCGCCGCCATCTTGCTCTTGCGCAGCTGCTCCTCTAGCCGGAACTGCGCCAGGCGCTTCTCGTCGTTGAGGCCCCGGAAGCGGTCGCGGGAGAACTTCTCCGCCTGGCGAGAGGCCATCGCGAAGTCGTGGCGGGCGATCCTGCGGTCGAGTTCCTCGAGCTCCGCCTCCTCCTGTGTCCGCAAGGGGCCAGGCTGCATGGC
The DNA here is from genome assembly GCA_964467885.1 of uncultured bacterium. Classification (GTDB taxonomy): domain Bacteria; phylum Deinococcota; class Deinococci; order Deinococcales; family Trueperaceae; genus JAAYYF01. The sequence goes on from CAYXUE010000055.1 coordinate 8,959, forward strand.
GGTCACCAGGTTCTTGGCCTCAGCGATGAGGAGCTTGGCGGCGTTAACGTCACCGGCGCGCGAGGCGTGCGAGATGCGGTCCTTGAGCCGCGCGAGCTCCAGCGCCTGCCGGTAACTTTCGACGACCTTGTCGGCTGGCAGCGCCGCGAACTCTTCCGCGGACAAGGCGGGTAGTTCGAGGCGCACTACCTCGCGGTCGCTGTTTCCGGTCACGACGTCGTCCCAGGTGAGCACCAGTTCCAGTGCCTGCGCGCCTGGTTCGAAGGTGGCGACGAGGAGGTGCTCGGTGGGCAAGCCCGCCACCAGGACGGGCAGGCCGACGCCGGCGAGGTTCGCGACTTCGCCAGCCGGAGCAGGGGCGAAGCGCGAGCGCTCGATGCGCAGCCCGCTGCCCGGCAGGGCAGCGAGCCGCACGTTGCGACCCCGCAGGGCGCCTATGCCCGCCAGCTCCTGCTCGAACGCCGGCACGATGGCAGCGGCATCCTCGATGAACACGTAGTTGCCGTTGCCCGCATCGGCTAGGGTGCGCAGGAGCAGCTCGTCGTAGTTACGCCCGAGGCCCATGCTGGTGGTGGTCACTTGGTGCGCCACGGCTTGCGATACGTCGGTGGCGATGGCGCCTGGGTCCGTGACCCCGTTGTTGGCCATGCCGTCGCTGAGGAGGATAACGCGGCTCAGCACCTCGTCCTCCGGGCAGGCCAGCACCTGCGAGAGGCCCTCGGCCCAGCCCGCGAAGAGGGCGGTGTTGCCGCCGGCGCGGATAGCGGAGATGGCGCTGTAGATGGCCTCGCGGTCCTGACTGACCCGGATGAGGGGCACGGGTGTGTGCACCTGATCGTCGAAGGTGACGACCGAGACCCAGTCGCCCGGCATGAGCATGCTGACGGCCGTGCGGGCGGCTTCCTTGGCGCCCTCTAAGGGCGCGCCGGACATGGAGCCGGAGCGATCTATCACCAGCGCCAGGTTCAGGGGCTTGCGGTCCACGCTTACCTCGGGGAAGTCGACCTGGGTGGTGACCAGTAGCTCCAGCGTGCCGCCCTCGGCGGGGATGCCCTGCTTCAGGGGGGTGATGGTGAGTTCGGGACGGGGCAGGAGCGTGCTGGTCGCGCCTGCGCTAGCGGCGGTTCCGCCTGCGGCTCCGTTCGCTGCGTTGGTTCCGTTGGTTTCCGTGGGCGGTCTCTCCTGGCGGTCTTTCGGCATAGCTCTACCCTTTCCCCTCGAGGTTCTCCTCGGGCTCTCCATGTGAAATGCCTTGTTCCGTTAGCTATCGGTGGGTGCGCCCGCGCTGCCGGTCCCCCCCGTCCGGCGGCGTGATGGCGGCTACGCGCCCATCACTTGCTCCTGCGCTTCTGCTCGAGCTGCAGCAGCACCACCTTCAGTAACTGAGTTAGCTGCTCGTCGCCCAAGCGGTTCACCGGTAGTTGGAAGTCGTCCCTCACCATCAGCTCCAGGCCGTCCAGCAGGTCTATGCGGGTCCAGTGCGACTCGCGGAAGGGGCCTTGGTCCGGGGAGGTCGACGTAGTGGAGTGGGTGGGGGGCGGCGTGACGAACTTCCTAGGGGTGATGCTGCTCGCAGCCGCGGGCGCTGGGTCGAGGCCCGCGCGCTGGCGCACTTTGGCGAGGAAGGCTGCCCTCCCGCCTGGGTCCGGTGCGGTGTCGTCCGGCACGAGCTCTATCCGCAGGCCGCCATCGAGGAGCGCCTCGAGTTGGGCCGGATCGCGGCCCTCGAGAACCTGGCCGATGGCGCCGCTACCGAAACCCTCGGCCAGCAGTCGGCGCACCACCAGCATGGTCACCAGGTGTTCGTACAGGTAGCGAGCTTCGCGGCCTTCCCGCCTGGGTTCGGGCAGCAGTCCTTGCGTGCCGTAGTGACGCACCAGGCGCGGGTTCACCTCATCGACCACGCGGCCGGTGGCGTTCTTGGGCAGGTACGCCGGCAGGAGATCGTTCACTAGGTCCACGAACTCCGGCAGGCTCCACATGCCTTCGCGGTGGGGGGCCAGGGGGTTCTGAGTGGAAGTCGGCGGCATGGCATGAGATTACAGGATGACAGTACGAGTTGTCAACAACAATAAAGCATGTAAATACGAGAGGCCTCCCTGGCCGCCTGTTAGGAGGGGGGCGCTCTACGCTGTCCGGTGCAGGACATGGCTCGGTTGGGGCTCTCGTCCGCTGTGACCCTGACGTCGTACGGCGACTCCGGCTGCGTGGGCCTCATGAACCCCCCTTCATGCCATCGGCAAGTACCCCCTCAGGCGCCGTTGATACGGTGCCGCCATATAGGAGGAGGTACCCCTATGCCCAAGCAGTTCCCCAGGTTCATCTTCCTGATCTTGCTTCTGAGCCCCCTGGCTCTCGCCCAGCGCACTGAGATCAGCCCGCAAGCCATCGTCGTCAACCCGCTGCCCAGCTTCGACGTCGACGTCTGGGTGGACCGCGCGCCCACCGGCGGCAGCGTGCCCACGTACCAGGTGGGCGAGCCCATCCGCGTGGGTGTGCGCACGGAGGAGAGCGGTTACGTCTACCTCTTCAGCGTGAGCGCCGGGGGCGACGTGGTGCAGATCCTCCCGAACCGCCACGCGGGCGGGGGCGATGCGTTCATGGCTGCCGGCGAGACCCGCCATTTCCCGCCCGCCGGTGCGCGCTACACGTTCAACGTGGCCGCGCCGCACGGCCTGGCCAAGGTGGTGGCCATCTCGTCCAAGCAGCCGCTCGATACCCGAACCCTGGCCTCCTTCAGGAACGAAGGCGACCTCCATGCAACCGCCCAGCTGGGGCAGGAGGGCTTCATCGAGGCCATGGCCATCGTGGTGCGTCCGCTACCGCAGGACTCCTGGGTCAGCGCGGCCGCCGAGTTCTACGTGGGTTCGCGGCCCCAGCCGGTGGCGCCTAGGCCCGCGCCCACAATGGAGCCGCTGAACGCCTACCTCGGCCTCATGCCCTACCCGAACTCCACCGTCACCCGCCAGAAGAGCGATCGTAAGGATTCCGAGAGCAGCTTCACGTCCAGCGCTCGGCTGCGCGACATCTACGACCACTTCCACCGGCAGCTGGTGCAAAACGGTTGGCGCCGCACCGACCTGGACCGCGACGACGACGAGATCGAGGCCGAGTACCGGCGCGGCCGGGAGAAGTTCGAGCTCGAGCTCGAGGCCAAGAATAGGAACCGTTTCGAACTGGAGATAGACTTCGACTGAAGTACACCTCTGGTAGGGACATTAGCCCCTACCTGCTCCCTGGTTATGCCCCTAGTATCCGGCTAAGCCAAGCCGAGTACTAGGGGTCTCTACGGCCTGCTACGGGCCGCGAAGGGAGTAGGCGTGAAACGATCGTCCGTCGTTCTTCTGCTAGTGATCCTGGGGCTGGTGGTTCCCCTAGCCAGCGCCCAGCAAACCTCCGCCCCACCCGAGCTCACCGAGGAGCAGATGAGCGAGGCGTTCGACACCTACTTCAACCTCTGCTCCGGCTGCCACGGGCCCACGCGTGAGGGCGCCACCGGCCCCGAGCTCACCTACGACACGCTGGCGAGCAAGGGCGAGGCGTTCATCAAGGCCGTGCTCTATAGCGGCCTCCCCGGCGGCATGCCGGGCTGGGGCAGCCAGGGCGTGCTGACCCAGGAGCAGATGGACCTCATGGCCGCCTACCTGCTCAACCCCGTACCCGAGCCGCCGCTCCTCTCGTTCCAGGAGATCCACGACACCTGGACTCTGTACCGACCGGTGGAGGACCGACCCACCGAGCCGCAGACCGACCGCAACTGGCAGAACTACTTCGGCGTCATCCTGCGCGATGCCGGCCAGGTGGCCATCATCGACGGCGACAACTACGAGCTGGTGAGCCTGCTGGACACCGGCTACGCCATCCACATCCTGCGCAGCAGCCGTGACGGGCGTTACTACCAGGCCGTGGGGCGCGACGGCAAGGCCAGCCTGATAGACCTGTGGACCGAGGAGCCCGAGGTGGTGGCCGAGGCGCGGCCGTGCCTGGACGCGCGCAGCATCGAGTCCAGCAAGCGGGAAGGTTACGTCAACGACTACATCATCGAGGGCTGCTACTGGCCGCCCTCCTTCGTGATCATGGACGGCCTCACCCTCGAGCCGCTCAAGATCGTCAGCACAGTGACCTACGAGAAGGGCGCGGGCGACCGCGTGGACGCGGCGCGGGTAGCCGCCATCGTGGCCTCCGAGCACAGCCCCGAGTGGCTGGTGAACGTGAAGGAAGCCGGTCAGACCTGGATCGTTGACTACAGCCGCATGGACGCCGATGGTCAGCCGCTGGGCATCACCATCCTGGATACCGAGCTGTACTTGCACGACGGTGGCTGGGTCACGGGCGGCCGTTACTTCGTGGTGGCGGCCAACAACGAGGACAAGCTGGTGGTCATAGACACGCACGAGAACGCCCTGACCGCGGTGGTGGACGTGAGCCCGCTGCCGCACCCGGGCCGCGGCGCCAACTGGGTGGACCCGGAGTTCGGACCCGTGTGGGCCAGCGGACACCTGGGCAGTAACCGCCTCTCCATCATCGGCGCGGACCCCGACCGCCACCCCGAGCACGCCTGGCAGCTGGTGCGCGAGCTGGAGCTGCCCTACACTGGCAACCTGTTCATCAAGGTGCACGAGCACAGCCCGTGGCTGATAGCCGACGCCACCATGAGCATCCATCCGCAGGGCCCCGCCAGCCTGTGCGCCTGGCGCAAGGACGACCTGGAGAACAGCCGGACCTGCTGGGAGGTGGAGGGCGCCGCGGAGCAGAACGCCCGCATGGTGCACATAGAGTTCAACCAGGACGGCAGCCAGTTCTGGGTCTCCGGCTGGGCGCCCATGGACAAGCAGAGCTTCATCGTGGTCTACGACTCGCAGACCCTGGAGGAGGTCCACCGCATAGAGGGCGAGTGGCTGGTGACGCCCACGGGTAAGTTCAACGTGTTCAACACCGCCAACGACATCTACTGAGCGCGCTGCGAGCGGTAGTGCAAGGGGCCGATCCTCCGGGGTCGGCCCCCTTCTCGTCACCTGTGGGGCGTGAGGAGGTTGGTTGTCGCCGGAATGTCAAGCGGATGAACGGTTGACGAGGATCCGGATGTGGCAATATCTGTACAGCGAGTCACAATCTGTACGGCCTCCGTGGAGCTTCGGTCTCCCGGAAATCCCCCGTTAGGCTCGCTACTAAGAGGACAGGATGAGGAGATTTCCCCCGTCGCTCTACGGAGTGCTCCTAGCGCTCCTACTCGCCGCTTGCGGCGCTCCCCCGGCCCCAGAAACCACAGCCCTACTCACCGACGCGGACCTGGACGCGGCCACGACGATATCCGGAGAAGCGTCGTCGCTGCTGGCCGAGCTGGGCTCGCCACTCTCGCTGGACGCCCTCAGTTCTCAGGTAGCGCGCAGTGGCGGCAGCCCTGCCTTCTCCACCGGCACCCTGGACGTTGGGCGCGGCAAGGGAGGTAAAGCCCGGGGTCAGCAGGACCTGGGTGGCTGGGTGGCCTACGTGGAGCAGAGGAACAGGACCTACTCCATCCGCCTGGTCGACCTGAACGACGACAACCATCCCGAGCGGCGCGGCGACTACACCGTGTACAGCGGCAGGCGCGCCATCCAATCCGTGGCGGTCAGCCGCGACGGGCAGACGGTAGCTTTCGTGGCCGAGTCCAGGGGCGGCGACTACGACCTCTACCTGCTGGACACGCGGCGCGGCAAGGTCTCCAGCACCCGCACGCCTGGCGCCAACGAGCGCGACGTCTCCATGTCGCTGGACGGCCAGGCGCTGGCCTGGCAGGGCGGCACGCCGGA
>CAYXUE010000056.1:0-12171 GCA_964467885.1 uncultured bacterium
GTGCTGGTAGCGCGCCAGCACGGCCTCGCGCTTCACGCTCAGCTTGGGCGTCACCTCGCCGCTCTCCATGGTCAGCACGTCCGTGACCACCGCCGCCTTCTTGATGGTGGACCAGTGCGGCATGTCGGTGTTGGCCTTGGCTATGGCCTTCTGCAGGTCGCGCTCGAGTTCGGGGTCGCCCAGGACGGTGGGGTCGGCGCGGCCGTAGCGCTCCATCAGGGCGTCGCTGGAGAGGAAGATGAGCGCCGTGCAGTACTTCTGCCCCGAGCCCACCACGATGGCGGTGTCGACGAGGGGGTCGGCCTCCAGCTGGTCCGTGAGCGGCTGCGGCATGACGTACTTGCCGGTGGAGAGCTTGAAGAGGTACTTGAGGCGGCCGGTGATGCTGAGGTAGCCGTCGTCGTCCAGCCTGCCCAGGTCACCGGTGTGGAACCAGCCGTCCTCGTCGATGACCTCCGCCGTCTCCTCCGGGCGCTGGTAGTAGCCCAGCATGACGAAGGGGCCGCGCGCCAGGATCTCGCCGTCCTCCGAGATGCCGATCTCGCTGCCCACGATGGCCTCGCCCACCGTGCCGGGACGGTTGCGGCCGGGCCGGTTGAACGACATGACGGGGCTGGTCTCGGTGAGGCCGAAGCCCTGCAGGACCTCGATGTCGGCTGCGCCCAGGATGTTCACCAGTTCGGGCCGCAGCGCGGCGCCACCCACGATTATCATGCGCAGCCGGCCGCCCAGCGCCTCGCGCCACTTGGAGTACACCAGCCGATCGAGCAGGCCGCGCTCGAAGCCGCCGAAGCCGTTGCCGGGGGCGGTGACGTCGTAGTCGCGCGCGAACTTGAGGGCACGGTTGTAGAGGCTGCGCTTGAAGCCCGTCAGGTCGTCGCCCGCGGCCTGCATGCGCTCCCACGACTTCTCGAGCACGCGGGGCACCGCCGCCATGAAGGTGGGCCGCACGTCCTGCAGGTCCTGCCGCACGGTGTCCGGCGTGCCGTAGTAGACGGAGGAGGAGTACCACATGTTGGCGTACTGCAGGGTGCGCGCGAAGATGTGTGAGAGCGGCAGGAAGGTGAGGACCGTCTCCTCGTCACCGAACTTGTACTCGGGCATGCTGGTCAGCGACGCGATGGCGTTGCTGCTGAGGTTCTGGTGGCTCAGCATGACGCCCTTGGGCTGACCGGTGGTGCCGGAGGTGTAGATGATGGTGCACACGTCGGTAGCCACCAGCTCGCGCTTGTACCGCTCCACGCGATCGGGCTCCGCCAGGCGCAGCTCGGCGCCCTCCGCCATCAGCTTGCCGTAGCTGGTCACGCGCCGGCCCTCCCACTCGGGCCCCGGCTCGTAGCCGTCCAGCGCGTGCTCGTCGAACGCGGCGAGGAGCTTCACGGCCGGCATGTCGGCCGCAAGGCGTTCCATGCGCGTGAGCAGCTCGCGGTCCGTGACCAGCACGGCCTGCGCGCCGCTCTCCGACAGGATGTGCCGGATGTTCTTGTCCGTGTGCGTGAGGTAGATGGGCACGTCGACCAGGCCGGCTATGAGGCAACCCATGTCGCCGATCACGAAGCTCATGTCGCTGTGGGTGAACAGGGCCACGCTGGCGCCCGCTTCCAGGCCGACGCCGCGCAGCCCGAGGGCCAACTCCTCGGCCTGGTTGGCGAACTCCGCCATGGACCAGGTGCGCCAGCCCCCGCGGCCGTCGCGCTGATTGAAGGCGCGTTCGTTGGGTCTCTCCCGAACCGCCTCGTCGAGGAGCGACGGCACGGTGCGACCAAGCTCTAGCCTGCCCGGTCCGGGCGGCGCGGTGGCGATCTTGATGCTCATCCTTCCCTCCTAACGGAAGGTAATCGAGTACGCCAAGGGCCCCGACCGGGGCCCGTTGAATCGCTGTACCTGGAGCTTAGCGCGCTTTGCGTCCGCCGGGCGTCCTCAGATGGCCATCGTCAGCTAACGCGCCCCTGCCCCCGCGCCTGCGCGTGCGCCTTCTTGGAAGCCTGCTCCGCGAAGTCGCGGGCGAAGAGCTTGATCTCGCTGGCCAGATCGGGGTCGTTGGTGGCGCGCGAGTAGGTGTCCGCCAGCGACAGCAGTGTCTGGAAGAAGAAGTCGTTCATGTCGTCCACCGTCATCTGCTTCACCCAGAGGTCGATGCGCAGGGCGTTGCGCTGCTCCGGATCCCACAGGGCGAGGATCAGGGCGCCGGCGTCGTTGAGGCCGGGCTCGGGCGAGTCGTCGGCCTCCCACCTGATGCGGGTAACGGCCTCGTGGTCCATGTTCACGGCGAGGCGGATGTTCGATTCGCTTTCCATGGCCCCATGGTAACGGGGGGTGCGTCAGCGTTGTGCTCGCAGGGGTGCACTTGCGCCCGGGACGCGCCATCCTCACGGTATCTTCGGGTCAGAGACCCGTTCCTGACGCCCTGACGCCCCATCACGAAGCTGGCGCTGGCGGGGTCTCTCACTACTTGCAGATTCGAGGGTTACAGATGAAGGGACTCATCCTCGCGGCGGGCCTGGGTACACGGCTCCGTCCGCTCACCAGCCTCAAGCCCAAGCCCACCATCGCGGTGGCCAACAAGCCGCTCATCCACCACGCGGTCGATAACCTCGTGGAAGCCGGCGTGCGCGACATCGGCGTGGTGGTCAGCTACCTCACGGTCAAGTCCATCAAGGAGACGCTGGAGCACTACCCGGACGTGAACTTCGAGTTCATCCTGCAGAACCCGCCCAAGGGGCTGGCGCACGCCGTGGAGGTGTCGCGCGACTTCCTGGGCGACGACCCGTTCGTCATGTACCTCTCGGACAACCTCTTCGAGCACGGCATCGTGGACTTCGTGAAGCGCTTCGAGGAGGGCCGGCACAGCGCCGTGATGGCCCTGGTGCCCGTGAGTTACGAGGCCGCCAAGTCGCTGGGAGTGGCGGCGGTGGAGGGCGACCGCATCACCAACCTGATCGAGAAGCCGGCCGATCCGCCCAGCACGCTGGCCATCGCCGGCGTCTACGTGTTCGACGAGAAGATCCACGGCATGATCGAGGGCCTGGAGCCGGGCGCCAAGGGTGAGTACCAGATAACGGACGCCATCCAGCGCCTGATAGAGGCGGGCGAGCCCGTGGCGCCCGTGGAGGTGCGGGGCTGGTGGAAGGACACCGGCAAGCCCGACGACATCCTCGACGCCAACCGCCTGATGCTCATGCGCGCCAAGCGCGAGGTGAAGGGCAGCGTCGAGGGCTCGCAGCTGGTGGGCGAGGTGGTGGTCGGCGAGGGCGCCACCGTCAAGGACACCACCATCTTCGGCCCCGCGCTGATAGCGCCCGGCGCCCGCGTGGAGGGCGCCTACATCGGCCCCTTCACCTCCATCGGCGAGGACAGCGTCATCCGCGACTGCGAGATCGAGTACTCGGTGGTGGGCGCCCGCACCACCATCGAGGGCGTGGGGCCGCGCATCCAGGCCAGCCTGATAGGCGAGGACGTGCGCGTGGCCGGCCACGAGGGCAGGCCCAGCACCCACCGCCTGGTGGTGGGCGACGAGAGCTCCATCCTGCTGCAGGAGGTCTAGAGGCCGGCCCCGGGCCCGCGCGCCGGTCCGGCGCTGGTCCTTGACTGGTCCTACACCGTCGTACGCGTGCCGGTGCCCCGCCCGAGGCGTGTCACTCGAGGCGTATCACTCGAGGCGTGTCACCCCAGGGGCGTGAGCAGCGCCCCGCCCCGCGCTGGCACCACGGCGTTGCCGTTCACCAGCTCCACGACCTCGCCGCTCAGCAGGTCGCGGTACCGGCCGCGGGGCATGGCGCTCTCCGGCACGGTGGCGGCCGCGCCGGCCGTGTTCACCAGGGCGTAGACCACCTCGCCGACCTCACGGGCCTCGCCGGCATCACTGGCGGCGCCGTCCTCCCCCAGGCGCCTCTCCACGAGCAGCAGGTCGTCCCTTGGCGCGCTCACCTTGGCGGCGCCGCGCCGCAGCGCGGGCTGCTCCGCCCGGGCGTGGGCCAGACGGCGCACGTACGCGTGCAGGTCCGCGTCCCACTCCTCCGGCTCGTCCCAGGGCATGCCGGCGCGGCAGTGCGGGTCGTGGCCGCCCGGCAGGCCGATCTCGTCGCCGTAGTAGATGCTGGGCGCGCCAGGGAAGGCGAAGAGCAGCAGCCACGCCTGGCGCAGGGCCGCGCCGTCGTCGCCCAGGCTGGTCCTCACGCGCGGCGTGTCGTGAGAGCCCAGCAGGTTCAGCTGGCTGAACACCGCGTCCTGGGGGTAGGCGGCCAGCAGCCGCTCCGCCTCCGCCGCGAACTGGGATGCGTTCAGCGGTTGTATGGCGTTCAGCCCGCTCCTGGCCAGCTCGGCGCTCGCCAGTTCGCGGCCCACCAGCCCGAAGATGGCGCGCGTCAGGGGGTAGTTCATGACGCCGTCGAAGATGTCGCCCCGCAGCCAGCGGCCGGCGTCCGTCCAGATCTCGCCCACCAGGTACGCCTCCTCGTTCACCGCGCGGCAGCGGCGGCGGAACTCCTGCCAGAAGGCGTCGTCGTCTATCTCGTTGGGCACGTCCAGGCGCCAGCCGTCCACGCCGCGCTCCAGCCAGTACTCGCCCACCCGGAAGAGGAACTCGCGCACCGCCGGGTTGTCCGTGTTGAACTTGGGCAGCGCCGGCAGGCCCCACCAGGCCTCGTAGCCCAGGTCGCCGCCGCCGTAGGCGTGCAGCGGGAAGCCGTGCACGTGGAACCAGTCCACGTAGGGGCTGGCCGCGCCGTTCTCCAGCACGTCGTGGAACTGCAGCAGCCCGCGGCTGGCATGGTTGAACACGCCGTCGAGCACCACCCGCATGCAGCGCGCGTGAGCTGCCGCGACCAGCTCGTCCAGCGCCGCGTCTCCGCCCAGCATGGGGTCCACCCGGAAGTAATCGTGCGTGTGGTAGCGGTGGTTGGAGCCGGAGGCGAAGATCGGGTTCAGGTAGAGGGCGTTTACGCCCAGCTCCTGCAGGTGGTCCAGCTTCTCGACCACGCCCAGGAGGTCGCCGCCCTTGTAGCCGTGCACGGTGGGCGGGGCGTTCCACTCCTCCAAGTTGTTCGGCTTGGGCACGCGCCCGCTGCGGGCAAAGCGGTCCGGGAAGATCTGGTAGAAGATGGCGTCTCTCACCCACTCGGGGTAGTGGCCGTGGCGTTGCGACATGGCGGGAATGGTACCGCGGCCACCGCCCCGAGCGGGTCGTGACGTTTGGCTCTGCCACGGAGGCGCGCCCCTCCCTACAGTTCAGGCATGGAGCAGGTTGGGAAGGGCCACACGATCGCGGACGAACGCGTGCGCTACCGCGAGTACGACTACCTGCTGGCGCGCGTGGACCGCTGGAGCATGCTCGACTTGGACGACCTGCTGCTGGAGATCGAGCGGGATCCCGCCCTCACCTCGGAGCAGCGCAAGAAGCTGCTGGCGCGCGCGTACGCCGTCCTGTGGCGCCGCGCCCAGCTGGAGGGCCGGGCCCCGCCCGCGGCCGAGGGCGGTCCGCGACCCTAGGTGTCACCCACAGCGGCGGCTAAGCGGTACGCTCAGCCGATGTTCCAGCGCCCTCAGTTCACCTCGTGGCCGCTCTTCATCCAGAGACTCGTTCATCTGAACGTGGGGCTGGTGCTCTACGGCCTGTCCATCGCGCTGATGGTTTGGGGGTCCATAGGCCTGGGGCCGTGGGACGTGTTCCACCAGGGGCTGTCGCTGGTCACGCCCCTCAGCTTCGGCCAGGGCATGATCCTGGCGGGCTTCGTGGTGCTGCTCTTCGCCACCTTCGCCACGCGCGTGAAGATCGGCGTGGGCACCGTGCTGAACATGGTGCTCATAGGCGTCTGGTCGGACTTCTTCCTCGGCCTGCCGGCGGCGCCACCGGAGCCCGGCTTCGTGGTCGGCACGCTGATCTTCCTGGCGGGCATAGTGCTGGGCGGCCTGGCCACCGGGCTCTACATCACGGCCGGCCTGGGCGCCGGCCCGCGCGACGGCTTCGTGCTGGGCTTATCCCGCCTCACGGGCCTCAGCGTGCGCCTGTGCCGCACGCTGCTGGAGATCACCGTGCTGGTGACCGGCTGGCTCATGGGCGGCTCCGTGGGCCTGGGCACCCTGCTCTTCGCCGTGGCCATCGGGCCCCTCATGCAGTTCTTCCTGCGCCTCTTCCGGCCGCTGCAGCAGCGTTACGACGACGCCGCCGCGCGCAAGCGGGCCGGGCTGGCGCAACCCTCCCGAACCTCCTGAGCTAAATCGGCGCCCGGTAAGCGGGCGGGGCCGTCACTCCGGCCCGGCGCTCACTCAGGCCGCAGCAGCGGGAAGAGGATCACGTCGCGGATGCTGGGCACGTCGGCCAGCAGCATGGCCAGGCGGTCTATGCCCAGGCCTAGCCCACCTGTGGGCGGCATGCCGTACTCCAGCGCCGTCAGGAAGTCCTCGTCCAGCATCTGGGCCTCCTCGTCGCCCGCGTCGCGCAGCGCCTGCTGCGCCTCGAAGCGGCGGCGCTGGTCCAGCGGGTCGTTCAGCTCGCTGAAGGCGTTGCCCAGCTCCATGCCCACCGCCACGGGCTCGAAGCGTTCCACCAGTCCGGGCCGGCTGCGGTGGCGCTTGGCCAGGGGGCTGATGACCTCCGGGTGGTCCATCACGAAGACGGGACCCACCAGGTGCGGCTCCACATGGATGTCGTACAACTTGTCGAACACCTGGTTCAGCGGCCTCTCCGCCAGGGGCGGCTCGCCGCCCTCGCCGGCACCGGGGTACCTCTCGGCCACCCAGGCCCGCAGCTTGGCCTCGTCCATGGGGTCGAACTCCATGCCGGCGCGCTTCGCCAGCTCGCCCGTGTAGTCCACGCGCGGCCAAGGCGGGGTGAAGTCGAGGACCTGCCCCTGGTACTCCAGCTTGGTGCTGCCCAGCAGCTTCGTCACCAGGCCCGCGTACATGTCCTCCAGGAGCTCGAGGATGTCGATGTAATCCTTGCCGGCCCAGTAGAGCTCGAGCATCGTGTACTCGGGGTTGTGCTTGTAACTTATGCCCTCGTTGCGGAAGTTGCGGCCTATCTCGTACACGGCGTCGAAGCCACCCACGATGAGGCGCTTGAGGTAGAGCTCCAGCGAGATCCTCAGGTGGTAATCGAAGTCGAGCGCGTTGTGGTGGGTGATGAACGGCTTGGCCTCCGCGCCGCCGGGCACGGCCTGCAGCACGGGCGTCTCCACCTCGAGGAAGCCCAGGTCGTCCAGGTAGCGCCTGATGTAGGCGATGGCCCGCCCGCGCAGCTCGAAGGCGCGCTTGACCTCCGGGTTGACCAGCAGGTCCAGGTAGCGCTGACGGTAGCGCGCTTCCTTCTCCACCAGGCCGTGGTGCTTGTCGGGCAGCGGCCGCAGGCTCTTCACCAGGGGCCGGAACTCGGCGGCGCCGACCGTGAGCTCGCCCGTCTTGGTGGCGTAGAGCGAGCCCTTCACCTCCAGCCAGTCGCCTAAGTCCACCTTCTTGAGGGCGTTGTAGGCCTCCAACTCGTCCTTCTGGAACGAGACCTGGATGCGGCCGGTGGCGTCCTGCAGGGTGGCGAAGGTGAGCTTGCCCAGCATGCGCAGGAGCATCACGCGGCCCGCCACGCTGACGGGCTCGGCCTCGATGGTCTGCCCGGGCGTGGGCTCCGGGTGGGCTGCGTGCAGCTCGGCGGCCGTGTGGCTGGCTTCGTAACTGTAGGGGTACGCCTCGAAGCCACGCTCGACCAGCGCCTCCAAGTTGCGGAGGCGCTGGTCGCGTTGCTCTTTGAGGGACTTCTGACTCATGGGGCTAGCTTTGCACGATTCGCCCCGCTAGCGGCGTAACCGCGCTCAGCCGATGCCCTTGACCACGTACTCGGTGACGCGGCCGTTGATCTCGACCTTGAACTTGTCGCCCACGCGGCGGCCCACCAGGGCGCGGCCGAGGGGGGACTCGTCGCTGACGCGGGGCACGTCGCCGTCCAGCACGCCCGACTCCACGGAGGATACGAGCTGGACCACGAACTCGTCGCCCGCGGCCTCCAGGGTGGCGGTGCTGCCCAGGTCGATGCGCTCGGCGCTGGCAGGCTCGTCGATGACCTCGGCCCGGTTGATCTGCTCCTCGAGCCTGTCGATGCGCTGCTCTATGCGGGACTTCTCGGTCTTGGCGTCCTCGAGGCCGGAGTCGTCGTAATCGTCCGAGGAACCCGTGAGCTCCTGCAGGATGCGCGTGGCCTCCTCCAGCCGCTCCAGTTCCTGGTCACGTTGTGCCTTCAGGCGCTCCAACCCCTCCGGCGTGATGCGGATCTTTAACGCCATGATCACTCCTCTTTTCCGCTGGTTATCGTGTGTTACCCGTTAGGAAGCGGCTTGCCCACCGTGCGGGGACAAGCCGTCGGGTCCTTTGACTTTGACGCCATCCTACCGCACGCACCCTCCCAGCGCCTCTCCACGCGACACCTCCGGCCCGCGCGGGCGACGCGGGGTAGCGCCGCTCACCAGACGCAAAGGAGGCCTTCGTACACTTGAAGGGATGACACCGCTCCGCGCCGGCCTGCTGTCGGTCTTCCTCCTGCTCGCCCTTGCACTCGCCTGGCTCTGGGTCCCCGCCAACGCGGACCCCGCCCTGAAACAAGCCGCCTTCACGCAATCCACGGTGCCGGCACATTACGCGGAGCTGGAGGAGGCGCTGGACACCGCCGACGTAGCCGCGCTGGAAGCGCTGGCGCACGCCGACGACAGCTACCGCGCCTACCTCAGCGCCATGTACCTAGCCAGCTACGAGGAGCTGCCCGCCGACACCCGGCTGGCGGCGCTGGAACGCGGCCTGGAGCTGCGTATGGAGGACGCGCTCAAGCGCGCCGAGAACCTCGACCTGCTCATCCTGCAGGCGGAGCTGGCGCTGGCGGCGGGCCAGAACGAGAAAGCCCTGGCCGCCTACCGCGCAGCCCTGCCGGACGCGCGGGCGGTGGAGCCTTACGCCAGCCTGGAAGCCGATCCGTACCGCCGGGCGGCTGCCTTCCAGAACGCGGGCCTGCAGTCGAGGGCCCTGGCCGCCTTGGGCGACCTGACGGCTCCCTCCATCGAGGCACCCGCGCTGCGGGCGCTGGGGCGCTACGAGGACGCGCTGAACGCCTACCGCCGCTGGCTGACGGAGGCGCCGGACAACGCCACCGCCCGGCTGGGCGAGGCGTGGTGCCTCTTCTACTTAGGGCGCGACGAGGAGGCTACCAGCGCCTTCACCGCCCTGGGCGCGGACGGGCATTACGGCCTGGGCCTGCTGGCCAACCGCGCCGGCAACATCGACCTGGCAGTGAACCACCTGGTGCAGACGGGCCGCGCCGACCTCCTGTGGCTGGCCACCGGCCTCTACGAGGCGCGCGACCGCTTCGCGGACACGCTGCCCATCTACCTGCAGCTGGCGCAGGGCGGCAGCACGTACGCCGATGACGCCGCCTACCGCGCCTACGTGCTGGCGGCGCGCCTGGGCGACGAGGAGGTCATGGCCGAGGCGCAGCGCCTCATGCCCGAGGGCTCCTTCTTCGCCATGAAGCTGGGTGGCGCACCCGCCGCCCCCGATCCGGCCACGGCGCCGGTGGGCCCGCTCACCGCCGCGGGGCTGGAGAACCAGACGGCCACGGAGCTGGCCGCGGGCGTGGCGCCCCTGGCGCTCGAGCTGCACGGCGCGGGCTACGAGCACGCCGCCGAGGGCGAGCTGCTGTTCGCCCTGCGCGCCGCGGAGAGCGCCGGCGACGTGCTGGCCACCGTGGAGATCGCCGAGCTGCTGCAGAGCGTGGACGAGTACCGCCACAGCATGCGCGCCGCGCGCGAACTGCTCAGCCGCGGCGAGGACGACCTGCGCGTGTGGCACCTGGCCTACCCGCCCGCCTGGCCGGTGACGGTGGCGGAGGAGAGCGCCCTGCACGGCGTGGAGCCCGCCCTCATCTGGGCCGTCATGCGCCAGGAGTCGGCCTTCAGTCCCGTGGCCATCTCGCGTTCCGGCGCACAGGGGCTCATGCAGGTCATGCCCACCACCTGGGACTGGATCGCCGAGCTCCGGTCGGAGGAGCCCACCGACCCCTTCGAGGTGCGCGAGAACATCGCCTACGGCGCCACCTACCTGGCCTGGCTCCTGCGCTACTTCGACGGCGACGAGGAGCTGGTGATAGCCGGCTACAACGGGGGCCAGGGCTACGTGAGGCGCCTGTTCGAGAGCGAGTGGGTGGCACAGGACAAGGACGAGTTCTACCGCGAGATAGACCAGCCCGAGACGCGCGAGTACCTGCAGCGGGTGTACGAGAACTTAGAGGTGTACCGCCTGCTCTACCCTGGGCTCTCCAAGGGCGAGGTGGCCGCCTCCGGGTAGGCGTCGGCCGGCCCCTTCCGCGGCAGGGTCACCCGGAAGGTGGTGGAGCCCGGGCGCGACTCCACGCTGAGGCTGCCGCCGTGACGCCGCGTGACTATCTCATTGCTGATGTAGAGCCCCAGCCCGGTGCCCTTGCCCACGCCCTTCGTGGTGAAGAACGGCTCGAAGAGGCGGACGAGCGCGTCGCCGGGGATTCCCTCACCGTCGTCGCGGATCTCGACCGTCACCTGATCGTCGTCGCAGTAGGTCACGAGTTCCATGCGGCCCCCCTGCGGCATGGCGTCCACCGCGTTGTCTATCAGGTTGGTCCACACCTGGCTCAGCTCGCTGGGGTAGGCCTCCACCGTCGGCGCTCTCGCCCCGTAGGCGCGCTCCACCGCCACACCGGACGACTTCAGGCGGTGGCGCATGACGGTCAAGGTGTTGTCCAGGCTGGCGTGCAAGTCCACCTCGCCGCGCGGCGCGCGGTCCAGGTGCGTGTACTCCCTGATGGAGCCCACCAGGCTCGAGATGGCCTGACTGCTGAGTGAGATCTCGCGCAGTAGCGTGCGGCACGCCGCGTCCGCCGCCAGCCAGGCCGCCGCCGCCGCGCGGTTGGGCAGGCTGAACGGCTCCACCGCCGCGCGCAGCTCGTCAGCGGTCCAGCCAGCGTCCTGCAGTGCGCCCGCCGCGCGCCACGGCTCCTCCACCGCCAGTTCCTCCAGGAGGGTGAGGAGCTCCTCCTCGCCCTCCAAGCTGGGCGCGAAGCCCGCCCCACCGCTCACGAACTGCCGCGCCGCCAGCGCGCCCAGCTCGAGGGCGCCTCGCATCTCCACATCCGAGAGATCGCGCTGGAAGAGCTCTATGGCGCACGCGTCACGCAGGTCGTTGGCGGGGCCCAACTCCTTGGCGCTGCGCCTGAGGGCCGCAGCCGGGTTGTTCAGCTCGTGCGCCAGGCCCGCGGCCATGGTGCCCAGTCCGGCCAGCTTCTCCCGCCTGGCGAGCAGCGCCACCAGCCGGTGCTCGCGCTCCAGTGACGTGCGGTAGATGGCCGCCGCCGCGCCCGGGCTCGCCAGCAACCGCTCGAACGCCTCGCGGCTCACCTCCAGCACGCGCGCGGGAGTGACGGCCCGCACCGAGGCGGCACGGACGCGGCGGCCCAGCAGCGCCAGCTCGCCCACCACGTCCCCCGCCACGCGGCGGGCCACCACCTCGTCCACCCCGCCCTGGCGCACGCTCACCTCGAACTCGCCGGCCAGGATGACGAACATCTCGTTGCCTTCGGCACCCTCGGTGATCAGGAGTTCGCCCGGCTCGAGCGTCACCTCCGCCGAGCAGTCAAGCAGGATCCGCAGGTCCTCGCGGTCCACCCCCGAGAGGAGCCCCACCTTCGCCAGGTAGTCCAGGGCCGTGTCGGTGCCCACGCCGCGCTACCCTTCCGCCAGGTACTGGTGGATGAGCTGCACCGCCATGGCGCCCTCGCCCACCGCGGAGGCTATGCGCTTGACGGAGCGCGAGCGCACGTCGCCCGCCGCGAACACGCCCGGCAGGCTCGTCTCCAGCCAGTAGGCGCGGCGCCGGCCGGACCCGGCCTCGCCCTGTGCCGCCAGCGCGGTGCCGGTGAAGATGTAGCCGTGCTCGTCCAGGTCCAGGCAGCCGGCCAGCCACTCGCTGTGCGGCTCCGCACCTATGAACACGAACAGGGCGTCCGCGGCCAGGGTCTCCCGGGTGGGGTCCTCCGTGCTTCCCGGCGACCCGTCCGCCGCCGGTCCAGCGGCCACCGGTCCAGCCGCCGCCGGCCCGGCCGCCCTGGAGTGTCCGGCGGCCGCGCTGGCCCCGCTGGCCCCGCCGCCTCGCGCCGCGCCGGACGGGGCGCGC
>CAYXUE010000056.1:12271-14734 GCA_964467885.1 uncultured bacterium
GGCCGCGCTGGCCCCGCTGGCCCCGCCGCCTCGCGCCGCGCCGGACGGGGCGCGCCTCACCACGGTCAGCGCCTCCACGCGCCGCTCGCCATGCACCTCGGCCACGCTGGTGTGCAGCGCCACCCTGATGTTCGGCGTCTGCTCTATCTGGGCTACCAGGTACTGCGACATGGAGGCGCCCAGGCTTCCGCCGCGGACCAGCAGCGTCACCTGGGCGGCGAAGCGCGCGAGGTACATGGCCGCCTGGCCCGCGGAGTTGCCGGCGCCCACCACGACGGCCTGCCCGTCCTTCACCTCCAGCGCTTCCGAGAGGGCGGCGCCGTAGTAGAGGCCGCTGCCCGCCAGGCGCTCGGCGCCCGGCACGTCCAGCCGGCGGTAGCTCACGCCCGTGGCCACCAGCACCGTGCGCCCGCCCGCCTCGCGCCCGTCGGCCAGCTGCACCACGGTGTAACCCGCCTCGCGCCGCAGCCCCACGGCCTCGCTGGGGGTGAGGATCTCCGCCCCGAAGCGGCGCGCCTGCGTGGCCGCCCGCCGGCTGAGGTCCGCACCGCTGAGTCCCGAGGGGAAGCCCAGGTAGTTCTCGATGCGGGAGCTCTGGCCCGCCTGCCCGCCGGGAGCCTGGCTCTCCACCAGCAAGGTGCTGAGGCCCTCCGAGGCGCCGTACACCCCGGCCGCCAGCCCCGCCGGGCCGGCGCCCACGATCACCAGGTCGTAGAGCTGCAGCTCCGGGGCGGTGCGCAGGCCGATGTGACCGGCGATGTCCGCGGCGCTGGGCTGCAGCAGCGGGGTACCGTCGGGCAGCAGCACCACCGGCAGGTCGCCGGGCGCGGCGCCGGCCAGCCCCAGGAGCTCGGTGGCCTCCGGCGCCACCTCCACGTCGAGCCAGCGGTACGGCACCACGTTGCGGCCGAGGAACTCCTTGAGCGCGTGCGAGGCGGCGGAGTAGGGGTGCCCTATGACCGTCAGCGCGGCGCTGGCGGGCTGGAACTCGGCATGCCAGTCATCCAGCAGGTCGGTGATGACGGGGTAGAGCCGCTCCTCCGGCGGATCCCACGGTTTCATGAGGTAGTAGTCGAGCTGCGTCTCGTTGATGGCCTGGATGGACGCCGCCGAGTCCGCGTAGGCGGTGAGCAGCACGCGCTTGGCGCCCGGGTAGAACTGGCGGGCGCGGCCCAGGAACTCCAGGCCCGTCATGCCAGGCATGCGCTGGTCCACCAGGAAGAGGGCCACCGGGTCGTTCGCCAACTTGGCCTTCTCCAGCAGCTGCAGCGCGGCTTCGCCCGAGTCGGCCCGCAGGATGCGGTAGCGCGAGCCGTACTCGCGCCGCAGGTCGCGCGACACGGCGCCCAGCACTCCCGGGTCGTCGTCCACCGCCAGGATGATCGGTTTCTTGGCGTCCTGGCCCGGCATCACTCCGCCCCGGAACCGGGAGCGCCGTAGGGACCCGGCGGGTTCACGGCCGGCGGCGGGAACCGGAAGCCGGTGCCGCGGCGCCCCTGCGGGAAGTGGATGCGAGCCCTGGCCTGCTCCGCCCTGCTAGCCGCCTCGTCGCTGGCCGCCGGATCGCCGGCCTCCAGCAGCGCCTGCCCCAGCAGGCGGTAGCCCTTCAGGACGTAGGGCCACATGCGCCGCTCCTCCACCCACTCGAGAACGCGGCGCAGGGGCTCCACCGCCTCCGCTCCCCGTCCGAGCGCCACGAGCGCTCCCGCCAGGGCCAGGCGGCCCGTGGCGGCGCCGAAGCCGTCGTTGAGGGCCTCCGCGTTCTCTATCTCCCGTTCGATCCGGCCCAGCGCCGCCACGTCGCCCGCCAGGAAGTGCGCGTTGGCTAGGGCGGCCCGCACGTTGTGCAGCGCGTGCTCCATGGCCGTGCCGGCCGCGATCTCCTGGGCGCGGGCCAGCTCGTCGAGCGCCTCCTGCACGTGCTCCTCCTGCAGGTGCCCCAGGCCCATGAGGTGGAGGCCATTGCAGGCGCACTCGAAGCCGTTGACGCTCAGCGCCAGGTCGGTGCCGTGCGCCAGGTGCTGGATGCCGGGCCTCGGTTCGCCCATCTCCAGCAAGGCCAGGCCCATCAGCAGGTTCACGTCGGCCAGCTTGATGACCGAGTCGCTGGCTTCGGCGGCGGCCAGCGCCTCCGGGCCGACCTTCAACGCTTCCTCGAACTCGCCTAGGCGCGCCAGCGCGGCCGTCTTGCTGCCCAACGCGTGGGCCTCGATGGGCTTGTTGCCCACGCGCCGCGCCATCTCCACGACCTCGTCCAGCTTCTCCACCGCCTGGGCCGGCGAGTCGTCCATCATGATCTCGGTGGCCACCCAGAGGGGCAGGAGGAAGAGGCGGTCGTCGCCCAGCTCCGCGGCCCGGTCGTAGGCCTCCATCAGCCAGGTGAAGCCGGTCCTCGGGTAACCGGCCAGCACGTGGACGTTGCCCAGGTTCAGGAGGCTCTGCACCAGCGTGCGCGGGTCGCCC
>CAYXUE010000057.1:0-14460 GCA_964467885.1 uncultured bacterium
GTGTGACCGACGACCAGATAGTCATAGGCAACTGGGGTCCGCAGTCCGGTCCCGCAGCGGCCTGGGGCACGGTCAGCACGGCCATCGACGCGTACTTCCAGTACATCAACGACCAGGGCGGCATCCACGGGCGCCAGCTCGTGCTCGCCACCCGCGACGACGGCTACGACCCGGCCCGCACAGTCTCAGCCGTGCGCGAGCTCATCGACAGCGTGGGCGTCTTCGCCTTCGTGGCCGGCGTGGGTACAGCCAACGGCCTCGCGGCCATGCCGCTCATCCAGCGCGAAGGGGTGCCCTGGGTGGGTCCGGCCACCGGCTCCGAGGAGTTCGCAAACAACTCGAACGGCGTCATCTTCGCCACCTTCACCGACTACGAGGCCGAGGCCGTGCTGATGACGCGGCACGCCGTGACGGAACTGGGCAGCAAGAACATCGCCATCTTCTACCAGAACGACGGCTACGGCCAAGCCGGCCTGCGCGGGCTGGAAGAGGAGATCGCCAGCCTGCAGGCCGCGGGCTACGACGTCACGGTGGGCGACAAGGTGAGCTACGAGCGCGGCACCACCAACCTAGGCGTGCAGGCGCTCCGCCTGCGCGGCTCCGGCGCGGACAGCGTGCTGCTCTTCTCCGACCCCACCGCGGCCGCCAACCTGGTCAACGAGTTCGGCCGCCTGGACTACAAGCCGCAGATGCTGGCCACCGTCACCCTGCTCGACCCCTCGCTGCTCAGCAACCCGGGCATGCAGGGCGCGCTCTTCTCCGTCTTCCTGCGCCTGCCCAGCGTGCTGGTGGGCGAAGGCAACGGCGACCCCATCGCCGACGCGTACTACCAGGACGTCATCCTGGCCTACGCGCCGCAGGTGGCAGCCGACCCGTTCCGCTCGCTGGGCGGCATCGCCTTCGCGCAGCCGCTGGTGCTGGCTCTCGAGGCCGCCGGCCCCGACCTGACGCGCGAGCGCCTGATCGAGGAACTGCACAACATCGACGGTTACACCGAGGGGCTGTACCACAACCTCTCGTTCGCCAACGGCTACCAGGGCAACAACTCCGTGATGCTGCTCCAGGTCACGCCGCAGGGGCTGCGCCCCGTGTCCGACTGGCTCGAGCGCTGAGCCTGACCGGTTAGACAGACGTGGTGTGCTCCCGCTTTATCGGGGGCACACCACGACCTTCCGCCAGGGAACCTTTATCTGATGGCTGAACTTCTGACACTATCTGACGTAACGCTGCAGTTCCGCGGGCTCACCGCCGTCTCGGACGTCTCCTTCGGCCTGCCGGAAGGGCAGGTGGCGGCACTCATCGGTCCCAACGGGGCCGGCAAGACCTCCATCTTCAACGTCATCTGCGGCTTCTACAAGCCGCAGCGGGGCTCGGTCTACTGGCACGGCAAGCCCATCACGGGCCTGGCGCCGCACATGGTGGCGCGCGCCGGCATCGGCCGCAGCTTCCAGAACATCGAGCTGTTCAAGAGCCTCACCTGCCTGGACAACCTCCTGCTGGGCCGGCACCTGCACGTCAAGTCCAACCTGTTCAGCGCCATGCTCTCCACCCGCTCCTGGGTGAAGGACGAGGTCTCGCAGCGACGCAAGGCCGAGGAGCTGATGGACCTGCTCGACCTGCAGGCGTACCGCGACATGCCCGTGGGGGCCCTGCCCTACGGGGTGCAGAAACTCATCGAGGTAGCGCGAGCGCTGGCTGCCGAACCCACCCTCCTGCTGCTCGACGAACCCGCCGCGGGCATGACCGTGGAGGAGAAGGACGACATGATGGTCACGCTGCTGAGGCTGCGCACTGAGCTCAACCTGACCATGCTGGTGGTGGAGCACGACCTGCGCGTGGTGAGTCGCCTGGCCGACCGGGTGCTGGTACTGGACCACGGCACGCTCATCGCCGACGGTAGCCCCTCCGAGGTGCAGGACGATCCCGCCGTGGTGCGCGCCTACCTGGGCAGCACCCGTCTCGCAGCGGACAAGCCCAGCGCGCCGGCGCCCGCGGAGCTCTCCTCATGAGCGCGCTGGCTAACGGCGCTACCGGCAACGGCTCCGCGCCACTGCTGGAACTGCGCACGGTGGAGAGCGGCTACCACAAGCAGCTGCGCGTGCTGAAGGGCGTGTCGCTCAAGCTCCTGCCGGGCACCTGCGTGGCCGTGCTGGGCTCGAACGGCGCCGGCAAGAGCACCATGCTGAAGACCATCATGGGTCTCATCGACGACGAACCGCGCAAGGGCACCGTCTGGGTGCGCGGCAAGGACATGACGCGCGCGGCCACCGAGCGGATCTCGCAGGCGGGCATAGCCTACGTGGTGGAGGACCGGGGCATGTTCCCCGACCTGCTGGTCGGGGAGAGCCTCAGGCTGGGGGCGTACCACCGGAACGACCGCGCCGAGGTGAGCGCGGACCTGGAGAGGATCTTCGAGTACTTCCCCCGCCTGGCCGAGCGTCAGAAGCAGGAGTCGGGCACCCTCTCGGGCGGCGAGCAGCAGATGCTGGCCATCGCCCGCGCCCTCATGAGCCGCCCCAAGCTACTCATGCTGGACGAGCCCAGCCTGGGTCTGGCGCCCATGCTGGTGGAGGAGATCTTCGGGGTCATCAGGACCATCAACCGTGAAGGCATGGGCATACTGCTGGTGGAGCAGAACGCCAACCAGGCGCTGGGCATAGCCGATTACGGTTACGTGCTGGAGGGCGGCCGCTTCGTGCTGGAGGGCAGCGCCGAGGAGCTGCGCGACAACGAGAACGTGCAGGAGTTCTACCTTGGCGTGCGAGCTGAAGAGGACGACACCCGGCTGCACGTCAGGCGCCGGCGCCGCCGCTGGAACTGAGCGCCAACGGGCGACACCCCGGGGCTACCCGCCCGCCACGAAGAGGTGAGCTCAAACAAATTCGCTCGGCCCAGCGGCGTACCGCTTTGGACCGAGCGAACGGATCGTTGCGCAGTTAGTTACTGCAAGCCTGTTACGAGCCCACTGTTACGAGCTCAGTAGTGTCCGGGATCAGTAGTGCCCGGGGGCGGAAGCCGTCACTACCACGTTGGCGGCCTGTAGTCCTTTCTTGCCTTGTTCGACATCGAAGCTGACTTCGTCGCCTTCGTTCAGGTTACGGAAGCCCGAACCCTGGATGGCGGAGAAGTGCACGAAGACGTCGGGTTCGCCGCCGCCCTGCTCGATGAAGCCGAAGCCCTTCTCACTGCTGAACCACTTGACCTTGCCTGTTGCCATGTTGCGACCTTTTCCCAACTTGCCCGTGTATCCGGGCACTTGATTTCGGAGCCAAAGCCCCAGTTCAGAAACACCTCTCTGGTTGTTCCGGAACAAGCAAAGTGTACGACACCCACGCAAGAATCGCAAGTGACAGGGGTCCCGAGATTAGGCGAAGTAGGTAGTAACCTAGGCGGCTTCACCCTAACGGTCGGGTCGGTTGCTAACCTCCGCCGGAGCTGCGCCGCCGACCTTGCCGCTCGCTGCCGACAGCCGGAGCGCGCCGAGCCGGTTAGACTCGTCATGAAGTGAGCTTTACTTCACGTCCCTACACCGAAGAGCCGGACACCGACCGGACCGCCCCGATAGCCCTGGAAGCGGGCGCGGTGGTCGAGCCCGTCCCACCCGTCGAGGTCGACACTTCGGCGGCGGGCGCCGCGCCTGGACCCAAGGCCAAGCAGCGCGAGTGGGTGGATTACACCCACGAGATGACCATCAGCAAGTACCGCGCGTTGCGCGTGGTCTACCGCGCCATCGGCGTGGGCGCCATCGGTATGGGCGTTCTGGGTTACCTGCTGCCCGGCCTGCCGGGCACGGTGTTCTTCCTCATCGCGGCCTACTTCTTCGGCCAGTCCAGCCCGCGCTTCTACAACTGGCTCATGAACCACCGGATCTTCGGCAAGATGATCCGCGACTACCGAGCCGGCAAGGGCATACCTAGGTGGGTCAAGATCTACGCGCCCTTCGCCATCATCACGTTCTCAGGCTGGAGCGCCTACCGCCTGGGGGTGGTGCTGGAGAAGCCCTGGATCGCGCTCAGCATCATCGTCATCGCCATCTACGGCGTGTGGTACGTGCTGCAGGTTCCCACCAGCAAGCCGGACGCGGACGACTAGCCTCCCCTTCGGAGCAGCCAACCGGTGTGGCCGGTCCTGAGGGGCAACGCCCCTAGGAGGTTCAGTCGAGCCAGTGGAGCCGAGTCCCGCCGCAATAGGTACTGCGCGGCGGGACTTCCTTCATCGAGCTGTTCCCGATATCCGTGGTGGTTACAGCCTTCACCCTGACCGGCCGCTCAACCTTCGAGGGTGGCCTCCACGCTTATCTCCACGCCGGCAAGGGCCTTGGAGACGGGGCAACCCTTGGCGGCGGCGTCGACCTTCTCCTGGAAGGTAGCCTCGTCGATGCCCGGCACACGCGCTCTGGTGATCAGGTGGCTGGTGGTGATCTTGGCGCCGCCCTCACCCGTGGACATGGTTACCTCCGCCGTGGTGTCGATGGAGTCGGGGGTGAAGCCAGCGCTGGCGAGTTGGCCGGAGAGCGCCATGGAGAAGCAGCCCGCGTGCGCCGCGGCCAGGAGTTCCTCCGGGTTGGTGCCCGTGTCGCTACCGGCGCCTTTCTCGAAGCGCGAGCGGTACGAGAACGGCCCCTCGTAGGTTCCGCTGGGCAGCTTCATGTTGCCGGTGCCCTCCTTGAGGGTGCCGTTCCAGACAGCGGTCGCCTTGGTGGTTGGCATCTTGTACTCCTTCCGACGCGTGGGGAACGCAATCCCCCTGATTCTTGCAGGAAACCGCGCTGGGTGGGCCCTGGTCCTCACGGGACGGGACCCGCGCGCCGCCGGTAGGGCCCTCACCGGACGCGGCAGCGCCGGTGGCGGACGCCTGCCACAACCCAGCCCACCTTCGGGCGATAGCATCCTCTCATGTCTGACGCATCTTCCAACACAGGATCGTCCAACGGAGAACCGTCCAACGAAGGTTCGGCGAACGCGGCCCCGCCTACCGGCAAGCCCACCCTGATGATCGTCATCGCCAGCATCCGCCAGGGCCGCGTGGGCCTCTCGGTAGGCCGCTGGTTCGAGAGCGTGGCGCGCGAGAGCGGCGGGTTCGACATCGACCTGGTGGACCTGGCCGAGCTCGACCTGCCACTGATGACGGAGCCCAACCACCCCCGCTTGCAGCGTTACACCTTCGATCACACCAAGGCTTGGAGCAAGCGTGTGGCGGCGGCGGACGCGTTCGTGTTCGTCATGCCCGAGTACAACTTCAGCTACACGGCGCCTCTCAAGAACGCCATCGACTACCTCAGCAAGGAGTGGGGCCAGAAGCCGCTCGGCTTCCTCACCTACGGCGGTGTCTCCGGCGGCACGCGCGCCATGATCGCGCTCCTGCCGGCGCTGCAGGCGCTGCGCATCCATCCTGTGCAGCCGGCGGTGAACGTACCCTTCGTGACGCAGTTCGTGAACGACGACGGAGAGTTCGAGCCCAACGACGTCACCGCGAAGGCCACCCAGGGGATGCTCAAGGCGCTGGAGGAGGCCGCGCGGTTCTACGGCTCGATGCGGCGGGGCGACTGACCACTCACAAGCGAGCCGCGGCACCCTCCACGCCGCCGCCGTGACTGGTCTCCACCCGCTGCGGCCGTAACTTCTCCAGCAGCGCCTCGCTGCGCGTGGCCTCCTCCCGGTCGGCCGAGAACATGTGACCCAGCCGCCTGAGCCGGCCGCGCTCGACTTTGAAGAGGTCACCGGCGAGGAGCACGCTGTCCTGTTCGTGGAAGTAGACCACGTGCCCGGGCGTGTGCCCGGGGGCCTCGTAGGGCTTCAACCCGCCCACCTCCAGCAGTTCGTCGTCCGGCGTTGCGGGCAGCGGCTCCGCCAGGTCCGGATGCCCGGGCTGCAGGAGGTGCGGCACGCGGGGGTACTTGCGCTCGCCTTGCAGGAAGGGCATCTCGCGGTCATGCGCCAGCACGGGCACGCCCAACTGGCGCGCCAGGAACGGCGCACCCCCGGCGTGGTCCGGGTGGCCGTGGGTGAGGAGTACGCGCTTCACCGGCCCCGCCCCGACCAGTTCGGCCGCGCGCAGCACGTCCCGCGCCATGAAGGGGTAGCCCGTGTCGACGATGCTGAGGCCGTCCTCCTCGGTCACCAGCCAGGTGTGCAGCCTGGTTACGCGCCAGATGCGCACCTGCCAGACGTGCGGCGACACCTGGCGCAAGCGCATGGTCCTGCTACCCCTCTCCACGGCCCCATGTTAGGGAACCGGCGCGCGTCGGCCCGCTGAACCGTTACTCGTCGTAACCCTGCAGGTAGCCGCGCGCCTGCCGGTTGAACATGCGTGCATACGTGCCGTCCACCACCAGCAGCTCCTCGTGCGTGCCCTGCTCCGTTATCACGCCGCCCTCCAGCACCACGATCCGCTCGGCCATGCGCACGGTGCTGAAGCGGTGCGAGACGATGACGGCGATGCGCCCGCGCGCCTGCTGCCGGAGGGTCTCTATGACCTCGTACTCCGCGTCCGCGTCGAGCGCCGAGGTGGGTTCGTCGAAGATGAGCACCGAGCCGCCCCGGAAGTACAGCCGCGCCAGCGCCAGGCGCTGCCACTGCCCGCCGGACAGCTGCCGACCGCCCTCGAACCAGCGGCCCAGCATGTTGTCGTAACCCTCCGGCAGCTCACTGATGAACTCGTCCGCCCCGGCGCGGCGGCCCGCCTCGCGGATGGCGGCGTCGACCTCCGACGCCTCCACGGCCGTCGCCTCTCCCCCGGCGGCCAGCTCCTCCACCCCACTCCCCAGCGCGATGTTCTCCTTGACGGTCATCTGGTACTGGCCGAAATCCTGGAACACCGTGCTCATCTCGGCCCGCAGGCTGGCGGGGCTGAACCGCGCCGTGTCCTGGCCGTTGACCAGGATCGTGCCGCCTGTGGGTCGGTAGAGGGCCGTCATCAGCTTGACTATGGTGGACTTGCCGGCCCCGTTCTCTCCGACCAGCGCCAGCATCTGGCCGCGCTCGACCTTGAAGCTGATGCCCTTCAGAACGTCGCGCTCGGTGAGCGGGTAGCGGAAGTAGACGTCCCGGAACTCGATGGAGTCTATGGGTCCGCTCCACTCCTCGCCCGCCTCGGAGGTGCCTGTGGGTAGCTCCAGGAACTCGAACAGGTTGCGCATGTAGAGCAGGTGCTGGTAGATGCCCGTGAAGCCGGAGAGCAGGTTGCTGAACTGGCTCTGCAGCTGCGATATGCCCTGGATGAACAGGCCGAAGTCGCCGACCGTAAGGAGGCCGGCTGCGGCGCGCCGCAGCACCAGGAAGGTGGCTGCGCCAACCAGGCCAGTGGAGACGAGCGACGCCACCAGGCCCCAGCCGCTACGACGCGTTATGAGCGAGACGAGCTGGCGACGGAAGCCCAGGTAGTACTCCTGCCAGCGCCGCATGAGGTAGTCGCCGAAGTCGAAGAGACGGATCTCTTTCACGGCCTGGTCGCTGGTGAGCAGGTTACCCAGGTAGTTCTGGCGCCGCGCGTCGGCCGCCTGGCGGCGGATCATGCGGTAGCCCTCGGTACCGAAACGCGAGGAGACGAACACGCTGGGCACCGAGGCCAGCAGCACCAGCGGCACGATGGCCCAGCCGAGCTGCGCCATGAGGGCGCTGACCGAGCCGAGGGTGACCAGGGCCTGCACCAGCGAGACGATCTGGGTGAATACCCCCAGCGGCCGCGAGCCCACCTCGCGGTAGGCGTTCTGCAGCGAGTCGTAACTGGTGGGGTCCTCGAACTGCGCTAGGTCGAGCTCGTTGGCCTTGGCCAGGATGCGGCGGCTGATCCTGTTCTGCAGCGAGTCGCCCAGCAGTTCGCGCGTGGCGCCCTGCAGGGCGGAGATGATGCTCGAGGCCGCGCTGACGCCCACCTGGAGCAGAAGCAGGCCGAGCATGCGCCTCAGGGCCTCCGGCGGGTCGCCCAGTTGCCCGGAGATGGCCGCAGCCACGGCGTCGAGCAGCAGCTTGGCTATCCAGAGCGTGGCGGCCGGCAGCAGGGCCTGCACCACGCTCAGTGCGGCGATCAGCAGGGTCTGCAACGGGTTCGCTTCCCAGACCAGGCTCAGGGTGGAGCGCAGGTCCCGCAGCATGGTGGCGGGCGACACGGGCGGCAGCTGGTCGGGCGTGGGGCGCGGTGACCGCATGCCCATCAGACGGTCCTCGCTGACGTCATGGAGGCGGCGGCGAGGAGATCACGCCTCACGCGGGGTGAAGTCATAGACGCTCCGGTCGGCAACCCCTCTGTAACCCAGCCTGCGGTACAGGGCGTTGGCTGTGGGGTTGGCCAGGTTGGTGAAGAGGAAGACGAACCGCCGGCCCTCGGCCAGGAGCAGCTGGGTGAGGCCACCGACGAGCGCGGCGGCGTAGCCGTTGCGGCGCTCCTCGGGCGGCGTGTACACGGGTCCGATGCGGATGCCGTTGGGGGTGGGACCGCGGGCTCCTGCGAAGGACACGACCCGACCCTCCACCTCCCAAACCCAGAGTCCGCCCTCAGTTGCGGCCAGGTCGCGCGCTACACTCGCCTCGGATCTGTCGGGCTCGTTGGGCACGGCCTCTTCGCGGAAGGCGCGCCACCAGCGCACCAGCAACTCCCGATGCTCGGCCGTGGCGCGCAGCAGGCGGCCGGGCACACCGGTGGGCATGCTCACCTGCTCGCACTGGTGCACGCGCTCGGACATCATCAGTTCGTAACCAACACCGTTCTCGGCTGCGTAGCGCTGGGCGAACTCCTTGCTGAGGTCCACGGGACCCAGCACACCGGGCAGGTCGCCTGGAACGTCGGCCAGTAGAGGCTCGAGTAGTTGCGCCGGGGATCGCACCGGTCCGCTGGGCTCGCCGAGGATCAGCCGGTACGGCGGCGTCCGTATGGCGTTGAAGACCGGGTCGGCTTCCTGCCCTTCGGGCACCAGGGTGACGAGGTAAGGATCCTCGAAGTTGCCCTTCAGCATGCCGTCTATGAGGCCCAGCTGCAGACAGTTGACGGCCTCCGCCTGGGACATGCCTGGCGATACGAGGCGCGCGAACTCCGCCGCGTCCCTGTGGCGCTGCAGCTTGTAAGGTCCTGGACTCTCCGGATGACTCACGCGCCAATCTTACGGGAACACGCGTGCGGCGGCGAATCCTGAGGTGGCGGGGCGCAGGGAAGGACAGCGCGAGCCCGGGGCGACGCGTCCGCCTAGGGCACGGCGCATCCCGACGTCACTTCGTCGTTATCATCAGCGCACATGGCCGGCCAGACCTCCACCACGCCGGCGCGACCGCCGAAGGGCAGAACCGCGCCCGTTCAGGCGGCACACGAACTGCCACCGACCAACCTGCTGCTAGGTGCAC
Organism: uncultured bacterium; assembly: GCA_964467885.1. Taxonomy (GTDB): domain Bacteria; phylum Deinococcota; class Deinococci; order Deinococcales; family Trueperaceae; genus JAAYYF01. Next base: position 9,333 of record CAYXUE010000057.1, read on the forward strand.
TGCTGATGCTGGCGGCCATGGTGCTGCTGCCCATCATGGACGGTGTGGCCAAGGGCCTTAGCGACCGCTACCCCGTCCTGCAGGTGGTGTGGGCGCGCTACCTCTTCCACCTGATAGCCATGCTGCCCATCGTGCTCCTTCGCTACCGGCCGGCGGAGCTGGTGCCTCGCCGCGCCGGCCTGCAGCTGGTGCGCGGCGCCCTGCTGCTGGCAGGCACCGCGCTGTTCTTCGGCGGCCTGGCGCAGCTGCCGCAGGCCACGGTGCTGGCTCTCTTCTTCGTATCGCCGCTGGTGGTCACCGTGTTGGCGCCTCTGCTGCTGGGCGAGCGCGTGGGGCTGTGGCGCATCCTGGCCGTGGTGGTCGGCTTCGCCGGGGTGATCCTCATACTGCGGCCGGGTAGCGGCACGCTCTCGTGGGGCGCGGCCCTGGCGCTGGGCGCAGGCGTGGTGCACGGCTTCTACATGATCTTCACGCGCCGGCTGGCGGGCAGCGCACCGCCGCTGGTGACGCTGGGTTACACGGCCGTCGTTGGCGCCGTCATCATGTCGGTGGTCATGCTCTTCGTGTGGGTCACGCCCACGCCCGTCGACTTCCTGCTCATGATCCTCGTCGGGGTGCTGGCGGCTGGCGGGCACTTCCTCATCATCAAAGCGTTCGATCACGCCCCCGCCACCTTCCTCGCTCCGCTCGGCTACGCGGAGATGGTGACCGCCATCCTCTACGGCTTCCTGGCGTACGGCCACCTGCCGGACCCGCTGGGCTGGTTCGGCATAGCGGTGATCGTGGGCGCGGGCGTGGCGGTGACGCTGTGGGAGTCGAGGGGTGCGCGGCGCCGCCCGCTGCGGGCCTTCCGCGAGCTGCGTTCCAACGGTCCGAAGCGCTGAGAACGGCTGGCCCTTACAATCCAGGCATGGCTAACAAGGGTAAGGACGGAACGAACGCGTTCGCCGCGGGTCTGGCAACGGCCGTCACGAGCGTGCGGAACGGGGCCATCAGGCTGCGCAACGCCATCGCGAAGGTGCTGCCCGGCGATAGGCCTGGCTGGGTGGTCCTGGAGCTGACCGGCCCCTTCCGGCCACGCAAGTCTAAGCGCAAGCTCCTCTCCCCCGACACCCTCATGGGCAAGGAGCTCACGCTCACGCAGGAGGAGCTGGAAGCGCTGGTGAGCGCCCTACTGGAAGCGGAATGGCTGGAGGGCGTGGTGGTGAGGCTGCAGGACCTGGCGCTGGACTGGGCCTCCGCCTACGCGGTCAGGCGCCAGCTCGAGCGCCTGAGGGAGGGCGGCAAGCGCCTGGTGGTGACCGCCAACCACCTGCGCGACCTGGAGTACTACGTGGCCACCGTGGGTCACGAGATCGTGGTGCCGGACAGCGGCGAGATGAACGTGAACGGCATGGCGCTGACGAGCACCTACATGGCCGACTTCCTGGCCCGCTTCGGCATGAGCGTGGACAAGCTGGCCATCCGCGAGTACAAGAGCGCCATGGACAACTTCGCGCGCTCCAGCATGAGCGAGGGTCAACGGGAGCAGATGACGGTGCTGCTGGAGAGCATCCACCAGCACTTCCTACGCACGACCGCCGCTGGGCGTTCGCAGGACCCCGCAGCGGTGCGCAGCTGGGTGGACGAGGGAGTCACTTCCGCCACGCAGGCTGCCGAGATCGGCATGGTCGACCGCGTGGCCTACGAGGACGAGTTCATAAGCAAGGACCACAAGCCCCTGGCCGCCGCCGCGCAGTTCCTCACCCGTCCCGTGCGCTCCACAGCGCCCGGCCGCGTGGCGCTGGTGTCGCTGGAGGGCAACATCATCCCCGGCAAGTCGCGCAAGCCGCCCGTGCCGCTGCCGCTGTTCGGCGACCGCATGGCGGGCAGCGAGACGCTGGTGAGCGCGCTGCGCGCGGCCGGCAAGGACAAGCGCACCAAGGCCGTGGTGTTCCACGTGGACTCGGGTGGCGGCTCGGCGTTGGCCAGCGACCTCATCTGGCGCGAGGTCAAGCTGCTGGCCGCCCGCATGCCGGTGGTGGCCGTGATGGGCGCGGTGGCGGGCAGCGGCGGCTACTACGTGCTGACGCACGCCACCAAGGTGCTGGCGGCGCCCACCACGATCACGGGCTCCATAGGCGTGGTCTCCCTCAAGCCCGTGATGGAGGAGTTCAACCGGAAGTACGGCTTCAACCCCGAGACCCTCAAGACGGGCCGCTACGCCAACCTCTACAGCTCGGCCCAGCCGTGGGACGACGAGGAGCGTGCGCTGGTGTCGCGCTACATGGAGGGCGTCTACGACCGCTTCGTCACGCGCGTGGCCGAGGGCCGCGGCCTCTCCAAGGAGCGCGTGAACGAGATCGGCCGCGGTCGCCTCTGGTCCGGCCAGGACGCCATCGAGGTCGGGCTGGTGGACGAGCTCGGGGACGTGGGCAACGCCATCGACCTGGCCAAGAACCTCGCCGGCCTGCCGGCCAACGCCGCCGTCTGGAACGTGCAGGCGCCGCAGAAGTACGTGCTGCCCGTTGGGACGGACGCGGAGAGCTTCATGGCCACGCTGGCGCCGCTCTGGAAGGAGCGGGCGGTGTTGATGATGGAGTGGGGGGCTAAGCCGAGCTGAACCGGCCAGGGCGGTACGCCCGGCGTAGGTTCGCCGTCGAACCCGCCCCACGACGGACGCGCTCGACGGCGATGAGGTCAACCGGTTACAGGCGCACCCGGCCTTACTGCGGCGCCTCTACCGTCACGTCCTGCCCGATGTCGTAGTACACGACGCGGTTCACGCGCTCGCCGCTGGTGGTCTGCACGATCACGCGGCTGAAGCCTTCGCCCTCGGGGGTCAGCCAGATGTCGAAGCGGCCCGTGCCCAGCATGGGCACGTCCGTGGTGGCGAACGTGTAGTGGTCGGCTTCGACTCCGTCCACGGTCTCGCGCCCTACCAGCGTCAGAGGCTCGAGGTCTTCGGAGTCGGGCCCGACCAGTGAGAGCAGCGACTCGTACATGGCGAACGGCGTGGGGGCGCTGCCGATGCCCATATGGGTGAAGTCCATGGCCATGACCCAGCCCTCCGCGGTGTTGTGGTGCGGGATGTTGCCGATGACCACCCACTCGCCGTCGTTGGCCCGGTTGGCGCTAGGGTCGGCGGGGTCGGAGGCGACGGTGTAACGCCAGTTCTGCGAGTCGGCGTCGCGCTCGCCCTCGCCGGTTATCCGGCTGGTGGCGTCGACGTTGGGATAGACCTGGTAGCTGAAGCGGTAGTCGGAGTCCTCGATCAGTTCGATGGCGCGGGTCACCTCGACCAGCGGATCGGACGCATCTTGAGCCGTGGCTGCCCCGAAGAGAGCCACGAAGAGAGCCACTACGACGAGAAGCACCAACGGATAACGCAGGATTCGCATCGCTCGTACCTTTCGACTGTTGGTTTGTGGTCTTGCCTGCTCATTCTTGCAGTCCACGAACCCTGATGCGGGTACATGTGCATGCGCTCGGGGCCACCGGTACTTACACGTGGGTGCCTAACGTGACCTCGAGGAAGGCACTCCCACACGCGGTCTGCACCCGCCTGGATGTCAAGGCTTATGCGAGTAGCCAATGACACGAAGAAACCCCCGTCAGTGACGGGGGTTCTCTGGTGGAGCCGAGGGGATTCGAACCCCTGACCTTCTGAATGCCATTCAGACGCGCTCCCAACTGCGCCACGGCCCCACGTTGAAGGTCTTGCGCCCCGTTAACAGGGCGACGGTCAGTGTACCGATACGGGTGGGCCAGTGTCAATCTAAGGCTACAAAGGCGTGCCACACCACCAGACGCCTCGTCACTCCAGTTGCAGATGAAGCTTGGTGTGGTGCCTTGCGTGCAGCGCGGCCATGCGCACGGTGTCCAGTGGAGTGAGCTCGCCGAAGAACGGATTCACGTTGACCACCACGTCAGAGAGGCCCGCAGTTGCCGCCTCCCGCGCGGCGACCGCGAGGGCCCGGTTGCTCTCCCGCAGGTCGGCAGCAACGCCCTCGAGGGTCAGTCCCTCTCGCGGCTCCGCGCCCATGAGCCCCATGAGGAGTCCGCCGTCCGAGCCGATCGAGCCGCGCTCGGTGCGCACGGGCTCCTGACCGCCGCTCACGCGCTCGATCCCCTGGATGGCGATGAGGTTCACGCGGTGCAGGTGGTCTGCCACTTGGAGGGGGGACCACTTGCCGGGCGCCACCGGTACGCTGGCGTGCTCCTGGCCGAACTGCTCGAGGCGGGAGATGACCTCCTCCACCGCAGCCTCGGCGCGCGCTTGCGCGGCGGCCAGGTCGTCGCCGTAGCGCTCCAGCAGCTCCCGGGGGAAGTAATCCTCGATCTGCCTCCCGGCGGCCTGGTTCGCACTCACAGCTTCACCATCGCTGCATACGCGTTCCCGTCCGGATTCATAGCTTCACGCCCGGATTCACAACGGTTACGTCCAGATTCACAGCTCGGTCATCCGGATCCACAGCGTCCACTTTCACAGGTGCTCTCCCATCGGAACTCACGGTCGTAAGGTTCACAGGCTCCACCTACACTGAGGCTACTTTCACAGGCCATGCCGCCACAACGTTCACTTTCACAGCTAGCGCCCTTTACTGGGTGGGCTCAGGCTCCACCCGCCACGCCCCCTGCCATAGGTGTGGCATCATCCTCCCATGACCCCCGCAGCCCTGACGGACAAGGAACGCCACGACCTGGCGCGACTCAGGCGGGTGCGTGACCGCATCGACCGCGAGTTCGCCCTGCCCCTCGACGTGGAGGCGCTGGCCAGGGGCGTGCACATGTCGGCGGGCCACCTCAGCAGGCAGTTCAGGGCCGCATACGGTGTATCGCCCTACAGTTACCTCATGACGTGCCGCATCGAGCGGGCCATGGCGCTGCTGCGGCGCGGTGACATGAGCGTCACCGACGTCTGCTTCGAGGTGGGCTGCTCCTCGCTCGGTACCTTCAGCACGCGTTTCACCGAGCTGGTGGGCGCGCCGCCCAGCGTCTACCGCGATCAGCACGCTGAGGCCATGCGCGGCGTGCCCGCCTGCGTGGCCAAGCAGGTCACGCGGCCCGTCAGGCGGAAACCGCAGGATGCGCAACCGGTCAGGAATCGAGAAGCGAAGGGGACCCCGGCTTCCCTAGAATCGACGGC
>CAYXUE010000058.1:0-14374 GCA_964467885.1 uncultured bacterium
CGCGAGAAGCGCTTCATGCGCATCGTCTCGCTGGCGCCGGAGGTCCTCTGATGGCACAAGTGAAGACCCGCATCAAGAAGGGCGATAACGTCCGCGTCATCGCCGGCAAGCACAAGGGCTCGGAGGGCGAGGTCATAGCCGTCTTCCGCGAAACGGGCCGCGTCCTGGTGAAGAACGTCAACATCATCAAGAAGGCGCAGCGCCCCACCCAGGAGAACCCGCGCGGCGGCTTCGTCGAGCAGGAGTCCACCATCCACCTGAGCAACGTGCAGTTGCTCGACCCGAAGAGCGGCAAGCCGACCCGCATCGGTTACCGCTTCGAGGACGACGGCACCAAGGTGCGCTACGCGGTCGGCAGCGGCACCAAGCTGGACGAGTGAGGAGTATGGAGAAGATAGAACTACCCATCAAGAAGCGCTACGCTGCCATACTGCCGCAGCTGTCCGAGCGCCACGGCTACACCAACCCCATGGCCGTTCCCCGCATCGAGAAGATCGTGGTGAACATGGGCGTGGGCGAGGCACGCGACGACTCCAAGGTCATCGAGAAGGCCTCCCGCGAGATCGCGCAGATCACCCTGCAGCGTCCCGCCGTCACCCGCGCCAAGAAGTCGGTCTCGAACTTCAAGCTGCGCGCCGGCATGCCCGTCGGTCTCAGGACCACGCTCCGTGGCGTGAAGATGTGGGCGTTCCTCGATCGCCTCGTCAACATCGCGCTGCCCCGCGTGCGCGACTTCCGCGGCGTGCCCAGCAACAGCTTCGACGGTAGGGGCAACTACAGCCTCGGCATCCGCGAGCAGATGGTCTTCCCGGAGATCAGCTACGACCAGGTCGACGCCACCCGCGGCATGGACATCACCATCGTCACCACGGCCAAGACGGACGAAGAGGCCCGCAGCCTGCTCGAGCTTCTCGGCATGCCCTTCAGGAAGTAAGGGAAGGAGGAGAGAATGGCAACCAAAGCACACATCGCCAAGGCCAAGCGCAAGCCCAAGTTCAGCTCGCGCAAGGAACAGCGTTGCAGCCGTTGCGGCCGTCCCCGTGCCTACCTGCGCGACTTCGGCGTCTGCCGCATCTGCATGCGTGAACTCGCACACAAGGGCTACCTGCCCGGTGTAGTCAAGTCCAGCTGGTGAGCATAGAAGCGCCTGAGCGGCGCGCCAAGCGAGACGAAGCAATCTCGGGGTACAGGTCCCCGCATGGGCGCGGAAACCACCCCCACGGAGGAAGGTAAATGCAGACGGATCCAATCGCAGATATGCTCACCCGCATCCGTAACGCGGTCGCCAATCGCGACGCCAGCGTGGATGTGCCGGCGAGCAAGTTCAAAGCAGCTTTAGCGGAACTGCTGGTGGAAGAGGGCTACCTCAAGTCGGTCGAGCAGACCGAGAAGGACGGCAAGCCCACGCTGCGCATCGGCCTCAAGTACGGCCACAAGCGCTCACCGGTCATCCACTACATCCAGCGTGTCTCCACCCCCGGTCGCCGTGCGTACGCCAAGGCTGCGCACGTGCCCGTGGTGCGTGGCGGCCTCGGCCTAGCCGTGATCTCCACCTCGGCCGGCCTGCTGGCCGACCGCGAGGCCCGCCGCACCAACGTCGGCGGCGAGATCATCTGCGAGGTGTGGTGATGAGCCGCATAGGCCGCTCGCCCATCAACCTGCCCAAAGGCGTAGAAGTGAAGGTCGTCGAACCCGGCAAGGCCACCGTGAAGGGCTCCAAAGGCACCCTCGAAGTGGTGTACAGCCCCCGGCTCGACGTGAGCCTCGAGGACGGCGTGCTGACGGTCAGCCGCCCCACCGACAACCGTAGCGACCGCGCCCAACACGGTCTGGCCCGCACCCTCATCAACAACGCCGTGCTCGGCGTCACCGAAGGGTTCGAGAAGAAGCTCGAGATCCACGGCGTGGGCTTCCGCGCTCAGAACAAGGGTCAGAACCTCGAACTCAACGTGGGCTTCTCGCACAACGTAGTGATCGAGGCGCCGCAGGGCATCACCATCCAGGCCACCGAACCCACCCGGATCACCGTCAGCGGGATCGACAAGCATCTGGTGGGCCAGGTCGCCGCCAACATCCGCGCAGTCCGTCCGCCCGACAGCTACCACGGCAAGGGCGTCCGTTACGCCGGTGAGGTCGTACGCCTCAAGGCCGGTAAGACGGCGGCACGCTGAGAGCTGAGGGTAAGGAATGAACATGAACGCAACCATCCGCAAGGAACGTCGCGCCAACCGAACCCGGCGCCGCCTCCGCCGCCCGGTGGAAACCGGCCGGCTCAGGCTCTCCGTGTTCCGCAGCGCCAAGCACATCTACGCCCAGGTCATAGACGACACGACGGGCACCACCGTAGCCGCAGCCAACAGCAAGGAGCTGGGGCTCTCCGGTAACAAGACCGAGCAGGCGACCCAGGTGGGCAAGACTCTCGCCGAGCGGGCACTGGCGGCCGGCGCCAAGAGCGTCGTGTTCGACCGTGGCTCCTTCAAGTACCACGGTCGCGTCAAGGCCCTAGCTGAAGGGGCCCGTGAAGGAGGCCTCGACTTCTGATGGCTGATACCGATTTTCAGGACAAGGTGATCTTCATCCGCCGCACCGCCAAGACCTACAAGGGCGGCCGTCGCTTCCGCTTCGGCGCCATGGTGGTCATCGGTGACGGTCACGGCCGGGTAGGTGTCGGCCTCGGCAAGGCACGTGAAGTGCCGGTGGCCGTGCAGAAGGGCCAGTACGTGGCCCGCCGCAACCTCATCGAAGTACCCATCGAAGAGGGCGGCACCATCCCCCACGAAGTGCTGGGCGCCCACGGCACCAGCCGCGTGATGCTCAAGCCCGCGGGCGAAGGCACCGGCGTCATCGCCGGCATGGTGCCCCGCGCCATCGTGGAGCTGGCCGGCTACACCAACCTCCTCACCAAGGAGCTCGGCTCGCGCAACCAGACCAACGTGGCCTACGCGGTCATCGACGGCCTCAAGCAGCTACGCACCTTCGAGGAAGCGAAGCGCAAGCGGGAGACGGCGGAATGATCAAGGTGACCCTCAGGCGCAGCCTGATCGGTGTTCCCAAGGATCAGCGCGCCACCATCAACGCCCTGGGCCTGCGTAAGACCGGGGACGTCCGTGAAGTGATCGACAACGACAGCACGCGCGGCATGCTGCGCAAAGTGGAGCACTTGCTGATCATCGAAGGGCAGGAAAAGCAGTGAAGCTCAACGAACTCAAGCCCGCGCCCGGCTCCAAGAAGAGCCGGCGGCGCGCAGGCCGCGGCATAGGCAGCGGCAAGGGCAAGACCGCCGGCCGCGGCCAGAAGGGCCAGAAGAGCCGCAGCGGCTTCTCCCAGGCACCCGGCTGGGAAGGCGGGCGCTCCAGCCTGGTCATGCGCCTTCCGAAGCGCGGCTTCAACCGCGTGAAGGAGCCCGTGCAACTGGTGAACCTGCGCGATCTGAACGGCTTCGCCGAAGGCGACAGCATAGACGCGGAGAAGCTCACCGCCGCGGGCATCGTGCGCCGCACCGACCATAAGGTCAAGCTCCTCGCCGACGGTGAGCTCACCGTCAAGGGCCTGACCATAACCGTCGACGCCGCCTCCAAGGGCGCCGTCGAAGCCGTCACCGCTGCAGGTGGCACTGTCGTCCTCCCCGTAACCGACGAGGAGAAGTAAGGATGCTCAAGGCCTTTCGCAATGCTCTGGTGATACCGGACTTGCGGGCCAAGCTGCTCGTCACCATCGGGCTCTTGGCTGTGTACCGCCTCATGGCCCACATCCCCACGCCGGGTGTGGACATCGAGGCGCTGCGCGCCAGCGGGTTCGGTACCGGCGCACTGGGGCTGCTCAACTTCATCTCGGGCGGCAACTTCGAGCAGTTCTCCATCGCAGCGCTGGGCGTCATCCCGTACATCACCGCGAGCATCATCATCCAGCTTCTCACCTCCACCTACCCGCCCCTCCAGAAGCTCTCCAAGGAGGGCGAGGAAGGGCGGCGCAAGATCACCCAGTACACCCGCTGGGGCGCCACCGCGCTCGGCGCCGTCCAGGCGCTGTTCCTGGCCATCGCGCTGCTGGGACCCTCCGGCGCGCTCAAGGTGGGCTGGTCCAACGGACCGTTCTTCTGGTTCGTGGTCCTCATCACGCAGATCGCCGGCATCACCGTCGTCATGTGGCTGGGTGAGAAGATCACCGAGTACGGCATCGGTAACGGCATCTCGCTCATCATCTACGCCGGCATCGTGGCGGCCATCCCCACCGCGCTGGCGCAGCAGTTCCAGCTCATCGGGGCGGGGGAGTCCAACGTCTTCGGCCTGGCCTTCTACCTGATCCTGCTGATAATCACCATCGCCGGCATGGTGCTGGTGCAGCAGGCGGAGCGACGCATACCCGTGCAGTACGCCCGCAAGGTCGTGGGCCGCAAGGTGATGGGTGGCCAGACCACCTACATCCCGCTGAGGCTCAACGCCGCAGGCGTGATCCCCATCATCTTCGCGGTTGCCATCCTCATCCTGCCGCAGACGATCATCGGCGCGTTCCCCGACAACAACTTCGCCCTGGCGCTGGCTGCCTGGTTCGACCCCATGCGTTGGCAGGGCCTGGTCACCAGCACGCTACTGATCGTGGGCTTCACCTACTTCTACACGCAGATCTCGTTCGATCCCCGCCGGATCAGCGAGAACCTGCGCGAGTACGGCGGCTTCGTGCCGGGCGTCCGCCCCGGCCAGCCCACCACAGACCACCTCACCCGCATCACCGCACGCATCACCCTGTGGGGCGCGCTCTTCCTCGGTGCGGTCAACGCGCTGCCCACCATCCTCGCCTGGATAACCGGCGTGCAAGGCCTCGAGTTCGCCCTCTCCGGCACCGGCCTGCTCATCATGGTGGGCGTGGCCCTCGACACCCTCCGTCAGCTGGAATCGCAGCTGATGATGCGCCATTACGAAGGGTTCGTGGCCAAGGGCCGCATCCGCGGGCGCGGGAGGCGGTTCTAAGTGACCCAAGCCAACAGCGAGGTGCTGCTCCTGATGGGCCCGCCGGGTGCCGGCAAGGGCACGCAGGCCACGCGCCTCGCCGAGGCCCGGGGCCTGAGTAAGCTGAGCACCGGTGACCTGCTGCGCGATCACGTGCGGCGGGGCACCGAGCTCGGTCAGCAGGCCAAGCAGCTCATGGACGAAGGCGTGCTCGTGCCCGACGAAGTCATCATGGGCATGGTCCGGTCGGAACTCGACAAGCAGGACAGCATCCGCTACCTGCTGGACGGCTTCCCCCGCACCACCGGCCAGGCCGACGCGCTGGAGGAGCTCCTCGCCGAGTACGGCACGGAGGTGCACCTGGCCATCGAGCTGGTGGTCGACGAGGACGAACTCGTCCGCCGCCTCGTGTCGCGCGCGCAGCAGGAAGGGCGCTCCGACGACAACGAGGAGACCATCCGCACGCGCATGCAGGTCTACCGCGAGCAGACCGCACCGCTCCTCGAGTACTACGGCGCCAAGGGCAAGCTGCGCTCCGTCGACGGGGTCGGCTCCATGGACGAAGTCACCGAGCGCATCAGCGACGCACTGCAGGCGGAGGTCAAGTGATCCTCAAACGCCGCAGCGAGCTGGAGATCATGGCCGAGGCCTCGCGGATAAACCGCGAGGCGCTGCAGGTCGTCTCCGCGATGGTTGCGCCCGGGGTGACGACCAACGAGTTGAACGAAGCGGCTGAAGATGCTATCCTCTCACGCGGCGGAAAGCCAAGTTTCAAAGGCTACAACGGCTTCCCCGCCTCGATCTGCGCCTCCCCCAACGAAGTAGTCGTCCACGGATTCCCGGACGACCGACCTTTGGAGGAAGGCGATGTACTGTCGATCGACATCGGGACGCACTACCGCGGCTACCACGCCGACATGGCGCTAACGTACGCCATCGGTAACGTCTCCGTCGAAGCTCGCAACCTCCTCGACGTCACCCAGCGGTCCTTGATCGCCGGCATCGAGAAGGCCCAAGCGGGCGCCCGCCTTGGCGATGTTTCCGCGGCCATACAGGACGTCGTCGAAGCGGCTGGTTTATGGGTGGTTCGGGAGTTCGTGGGTCACGGCATCGGTCGCGACTTCCACGAAGGACCCGAAGTGCCCAACTTCGGTCGTGCCGGAACCGGACCCGTTCTCCGTCCCGGCCTCGTACTGGCGATCGAGCCCATGGTGGCTCAGCGGCGCACACGCGTCGTCATCGCGGACGACGGCTGGACGGCCTCCACCGAGAACGGTTCGCTGGCGGCACATTTCGAGCACACCGTGGCCATAACGGAAAGCGGCCCATGGGTGCTGACTGCAGGTAGCGGTGAAGGAGAGATCCCCACCGCAGAAGGAGGTGTGCATGGCGCGTAGACGATCGGGTCCCCCCAGGAAGCCACGCGAGCAACGCCAAGAGGAAACGACGCAGGACACTATTCGTACCGAAGGCGTAGTCCTGGAAGCACGTCCGAACACGACCTTCCTGGTCCAGTTGGACGCAGGGCCCGAGATCCTTGCCCACGTAGGTGGCAAGATGCGCCGGCACTACATCCGCATACTTCCCGGCGACAGAGTCGTCGTCGAGATCAGCACGTACGACCCTGAAAAGGGCCGCATCGTTTACCGTAAGTAGGAGAGAGAAGCATGAAGGTCAGGGCTTCAGTCAAACCAATGTGCGACAGGTGCAAGGTAGTACGCCGGCGCGGCCGCGTGTACGTCATCTGCACCGCCAACCCAACCCATAAGCAGAGGCAGGGATAAGAATGGCTCGGATCGCAGGCGTAGACCTGCCGCGCGAGAAGCGCATCGAAGCCGCGCTGCCGTACATCTACGGTATCGGCTGGTCCCGGTCGGGCGAGATCCTCGCCAAGGCCGAAGTGGACCCCACCACCCGCGTCAAGGACCTCACCGAGACCGAAGTAACGCGCATCCGTGAAGTAGTGGACCGCGATTACAAGGTCGAAGGCGACCTGAGGCGCGAGGTTCAGCTCAACATCAAGCGTCTGATGGACATCGGCTGCTACCGCGGCCTGCGGCACCGCCGCGGCCTGCCCGTACGCGGCCAGTCCACCAAGACCAACGCCCGCACCCGCAAGGGACCGCGTCGTACCGTGGCCGGCAAGAAGAAGGCCCCGAGGAAGTAGGCACCTGAGTCATGGCCAAGGCCCCAACCACCAAGACGAGCAAGAAGCGAGTCAGGCGCCAGATCACCGAAGGCAAGGCGTTCATCCACGCTTCCTACAACAACACCATCGTCACGATCACGGACATGGGCGGCAACACCGTCGCCTGGTCCTCCGCCGGCTCCATCGGCTACAAGGGCTCCAAGAAGGGCACGCCCTACGCCGCGCAGCTCGCGGCCGCGGACGCCACCCGCAAGGCCCAGAACATGGGCGTCACGCAGGTGGACATCATCATCCGCGGAACCGGTTCCGGACGCGAGCAGGCCATCCGCTCCATCCAGGCCACCGGCGTCAACGTGCGCACGATCATCGACGATACGCCCCACCCGCATAACGGTTGCCGCCCGCGCAAGCGGAAGCGTCCGTAAGCAGTAGGACGCGGCCCCATGATGGGGGCCAAGGAGATACATGGGAAGGTACAGAGGACCAGCAGTAAAGATCAGCCGCCGCGAGGGCGTCAACCTGACGGAGACCCCGAAGGTGCAGCGCTACATGGAGAAGCACCCCTACCCGCCGGGGCAGCACGGCCAGCGCCGTCGCCGCAAGCCCTCCGACTACGGTGTGCGACTCCGCGAGAAGCAGAAGCTGCGCTTCCTTTACAACATGAGCGAGAAGCAGTTCCGCAACCTCTTCGACGAGGCTGCCAAGCAGGAAGGCTCCACCGGGACCGTCTTCCTCCAACTGCTGGAGTCCAGGCTCGATAACGTGGTCTACCGCCTCGGCATCGCCTACACCAGGCGCCAGGCGCGCCAGTTCGTGGCCCACGGGCACATCCTCGTCAACGGCAAGCGCGTCGACGTGCCCAGCTACCGCCTGCGCCCGGGTGACGAGATCGAAGTGGCTCCCAAGGCCCGCAAGAACCCGTTCATCCACGCCAACATCGAGGACCGCAGGCGCGGCCAACTGAACCCCTGGCTCGAGTTCGACGCCGAGAAGATGAAGGGCAAGTTCCTCCACCGCCCGGCGCGCGAAGACATCATGGTGCCCGTCAACGAGCTCCAGGTCATCGAGTACTACTCTCGCTGAGCGGCGTACACGCTCTTATCTGTCGCTACCGAGGAGGTACTTGTGCAGATCATCCCAGAGTTCAAGGCTAAAACCGAGGGTAGTTACGCCGAGTTCGTGGTGGAGCCGCTGCCGCGCGGTTACGGCGTCACCCTGGGCAACCCGCTCAGGCGCATCCTGCTCTCGTCCATACCGGGCACCGCGGTCACCAGCGTCTACATCGAGGACGTGCTACACGAGTTCTCCACCATCGACGGGGTCAAAGAGGACGTCATGCAGATCATCCTCAACCTCAAGGACCTCGTCGTGAAGATGTACGACGACGACCCGGTGACCCTCACCCTGCGGGCCGAGTCGGCCGGTGAGGTCACCGCCGCCTCGTTCGACGTGCCCTCCAACGCCGAGGTCATGAACCCGGACCTCCACATCGCCACCCTCTCCAAGGGCGCCAAGCTGGTGATGGAAGTTCGGGTGGAGCGCGGCGTGGGCTACGTGCCCGCCGAGATCCACGGCACCAAGGACCGCATCAACTCCATCCCCGTGGACGCCGTCTACACGCCCGTGCGGCGCGTGGCGTACCGCGTGGAGGACACCCGCGTGGGTCAGAAGACCGACCTGGACCGCCTCACCCTGCGCGTCTGGACCGACGGCAGCGTCGAGCCCCGCGACGCGCTGGACATGGCCGTCGACACGCTGCGCAACCAGCTCACCGTGTTCAGTGGCAACGGCGTCATGCAGGACGAAGAAGCCGCGCCCGTCATGAACATCCCCACCCCCCAAACCGCCGAGAGCGCCCCGGCCGAGGAAGAGGTCACCATGAGCCTCGAATCCCTCGACCTCTCCAGCCGCGTTCTCCACTCACTGCAGGAAGAGGGCATCGACTCCGTCAACGCCCTCCTCGCCCTGTCCGAACGCGACCTCAAGAAGGTCGGCGGTGTCGGCGAGAAGTCCCTCGAAGAGATCAAGGAGCGCCTCGCGGCGCGCGGACTGAAACTCAAGGAGTAACACATGCGCCACCTAACGCGCGGTCGCAAACTCAGTCGCTCCAGCAGCCACCGGACGGCCCTGGCACGTAGCCAGGCCACCGCGCTGCTGCGGCACGGCCGCATCAAGACCACCTTGGCGAAAGCCAAGAACCTCCAACCGTACGTGGAGAAGCTCATCACCACCGCCCGCGGTGGGGACCTCCACGCCCGTCGACTCATCTCCCGCGAGATCCACGATGTCGAAGTGCAGCGCAAGCTCATGAACGAGATCGCCCCTAACTTCGCGGAGCGCCCCGGTGGCTACACGCGCATCTATCGCCTGTCCACCCGGCGCGGGGACGGTGTGCAGGAAGCTCTCATCGAGCTCGTTGCCGCTGACTAACTCTTCTTCTCGGTAGCGTTGTTGAGCGCCCCGGCCGGTTCGGCTGGGGCGTTCTTCTTGGTTGATAGCTTCTTGGTTGATACCTTCTTGGTTAGTGCTCTGGGGGTGGGGCAGGTGCTCCGCTTCGCTAAACTGCTGCGCAAGGCGCTACGCGAAGCACCTGCCCCACCCCTTGTCCGTCGCTACCGGTTCAGTCAATTGGGGCCGTTCATCCTTGGCTGCGCCCTTTTGGGACGTTGGACTTCGTCCTCGTCCCCCGTAGTTCCCTGGTGGCAGCGTTCGTGGGTGGCCAGGTGGCCGGGTACCTGCGTCGCTTGGCGCCCCGTGCGTCGTTGTGACTCGGCTAGTTCGTGGTCAGAACGGGGTTCCCGGGCCGTTCCAGGGGACGCCCAACGTCTTGGCTACCGTGGCGCCCACGTCGGCGAAGGTTTCTCTCGTGCCTAGGTTCTGCGGCGCCTGGCCCGGGCGGTAGGCCAGGAGAAGGCCGTACTCCCTCGTGTGGTCCGTGCCGGTCCAGGTGGGGTCGTTGCCGTGGTCGCTGACGATCAGGAGGGTGTCCTCCGGCCCGACCGCTTGCAGGAGCTCCGGGATGCGGGCGTCGGCTTCCACCAGGGCGCGGGCGTAGCCCGCCGGGTCGCGGCGGTGACCGTAGAGGGAGTCGAACTCCACCAGGTTGGTGAAGATAAGCCCGTTAGGCTTCCGGCGCATGAGTTCCAGGGTCCGGTCCACGCCTTCCATGTTGCTGCCACTGGGTACCTCCTGGGTGAAGCCGCGGTGGGCGTAGATGTCGGGGATCTTGCCCACGCCGATCACCTCCTTGCCTGCCGCCTTGAGGGCGTCGAGCACGGTCGGGGTGGGCGGTTCCACCGAGTAGTCGTGGCGTTGGGCGCCCAAGCGCTCGAAGGCGCCCGCCTCGCCCGTGAACGGTCTGGCTATGACGCGGGCCACCGAGTGCTCGCCCGTGAGGATCCGGCGGGCGCCCTCGCACCAGCGGTAGAGCGTCTCCAGGGGCACCACGTCCACGTGCGCCGCCACCTGGAAGACGGAGTCGGCGCTGGTGTACACGATGGGCTCGCCCGTACGTAGGTGCTCCTCGCCCAGCTCAGCGATGATCTCCGTGCCCGAGGCAGGGTAGTTGCCCAGGTGGCCGCGGCCCGTCAGCTCGTCGAAGGCGTCCATGACCGCGGGCGGGAACCTCTCGAAGGTGCGGAAGGCGTGCTGAAGGATGACGCCCATGAACTCCCAGTGGCCCGTGGTGGTGTCCTTGCCGGGCGAGCGCTCCTCCATGCGACCGTGGCTGGCCAAGGGGCGCTCGGCGGCGGCCACCGAGGTGACGCCGGTTATGTTGCCCAACCCCAGTTCGGCCAGGTTGGGCAGGGAGACGCCCGCGCTCGTGACGGTGTGGTCGAGGGTGTGGGAGCCGGCGTCGCCGAACGCGTCGGCGTCCGGCAAAGCGCCCAGCCCGACGGAGTCGAGTACCAGAACGGTGACGGTCATCCCCGGAGTATACGAACAGGACGCGGACCATGTTTCCAGGAGGTTAGCGGGCGCTTCGGTAATAATCGGCTCGTGGACGGCGAGTTCAACCTCACGCGGGCGGCGCAGCGGTGACCAGCGAGGTCTCGGCATGACCGAGAGCCGGGAGGACCGGGAGCGGGCCGCCTTGCAGGCGGCGGCGGAGGGCGAGACGCGGCGGCTGGCCCCGAACGCAAGCAGGCTGGTGGTGGCCGTCTCCGGCGGCGGCGACTCCGTGGCGGCCCTGCACCTGCTGCAGCGGGCGGGTTTCGACCTGGTGGCGGCTCACTTCGACCACCGGCTCCGCACCGAGTCCGGCGCAGATGCGCGCTTCGTGCAGGAACTGTGCGCCCGGCTCGGCGTCCCGCTGGAGGGATCTTCCGCCGACGTGGCGGCGGTGGCGCAGCGCAAGGGCTGGAACGTGGAGGACGCCGCCCGGCGCCTGAGGTACGCATTCCTCTACCGGGTGCTGAAGGAGGCGGCGCCGGGCGGCGCCATCGTGGTGGCCCACACGCTGGAGGATCAGGCCGAGACCGTGCTGCTGCAACTCCTGCGGGGCGTCGCGTACCCGGTAGGCATCCGCCCACGCCAGCGCGGCGTCATCAGACCACTCCTGGGCGAACGCCGGGCGGCTCTGCGCCGTTACCTCGAGCACCTAGGCGAAAGCTGGCGGGAGGACGCTACCAACCTGACGCTGGAGCAGAACCGGGCCTGGCTGCGCAACCGGATCATCCCGGAGCTGGAGGCGCGCTACCCGCAGGCGCAGCTGAGGCTGGCGGAGACGGCCCACATCCAACAGGAGGCGCGCGCGGCCCTCACGTTCCTGGCCCACCGCCGCTTCCCACCGGGCCCCATCAGGCTGGCCGCCTGGCAGCGGGCGCCCGTCGCGCTACGCAAGGCGGCTCTGGTGGAGCGGCTCGAGCAGGTGGGTGCCACGCCCAGCGACCGCCTACTGACCGAGCTCGACGCCGCAGCCATGCGCGGCGCGGCTCAAGGCTTCGGTGCTGCTCCCTGGCGCACCTCCCTGCCCGGCGGTGGCAGGGTGGAGCTCGCGTACGGTCAACTGCACGTGGAGCCTCCGGCCGCGGAGGACACCGCGACCGAGACGGCGCCAGTACAGGTGACGAGCCCGGAACAGCTACCGAGGGAGGTGAACGCCGACGTCCTGGAACGTTATCCGCGCCTTGAACTCCGCCGGCGCCGCAGCGGTGACCGCATCAGGCTGCCCGGCGGGCGCAGGCTCCTCAGCGACGTGCTCATAGACCTGAAGGTGCCGCGCGGCGAACGCGACGCCTTGCGTGTCCTGGCCGCCGGCCACGAGGTGCTGTGGGTGGAGGGCGTAGCGGTGGCGGTGGACGCGGCGGCCGAGGGTGTGCCGGCCCTACTCGACGCCGACCGGCGCCACATGCGCACGGCTCTGGAGCAGGCCAAGCTGGCCCACAGGCTGGGGGAGGTGCCCGTGGGGGCCGTGGTGGTGTCGGCCGCGGGCGAGGTGCTGGCCGCCGCGCACAACCTCACGGAGACCCGCTCCGACCCCACGGCGCACGCCGAGACCCTGGCGCTGCGGCAGGCCGCGCAGGCCACGGGCGACTGGCGTCTGGCGGGCGCCACGCTCTACGTGACGCTGGAGCCGTGCCCCATGTGCTTAGGAGCCGTGCTGCAGACGCAGCTGGCCCGCCTGGTCTACGGCGCGTCCAACCCCCGTGACGGTGCACTGGGCGGGGTGACGGACTTAGCGGGGGAGGGCTGGAAGCGGGTGCCGGCCATCAAGGGCGGGGTGGAGGCGCGCGCCGCGGAGCAGCTGCTGAAGGCAGCCTTCGCGCGGAGGCGCAGCGGCCAGGCGGAGGCGCCGCTGGGCGACGGAGAGCCGCGCTGACCACGTGAAGTACGCCGTTAGCGGCGTACGAGACTCCCGTGACTTCGCGGTACACTGTGCCGGTGGAGATCCGTAACTTCTCGATCATCGCTCACGTCGACCACGGTAAATCGACGTTGGCGGATCGTATCCTCGACCTGACCCAGAGCGTAAGCGAGCGCGAGAAGCGCGACCAGATCCTCGACTCGCTGGAGCTCGAGCGTGAGCGCGGCATCACCATCAAGGCCACGCCCATGCGCCTCTACTACACCGCCGACAACGGCACCACCTACCTCTTCAACCTGATAGACACCCCGGGCCACGTGGACTTCAACTACGAGGTCTCCCGCGCCCTGCGCGCCTGCGAGGGCGTGCTGCTGGTCATCGATGCCGCCCAGGGGGTGGAGGCCCAGACCATCCAGAACGCCTACCTGGCCGTGGACAACGGACTGGAGATACTGCCGGTCATCAACAAGATCGACCTGCCGGCCGCAGACGTGCCCCGCGCCGTGGAGGAACTCGAGGAGGTCATCGGCGTGCCGGGCGACTACGCCGTGCCCGTGAGCGCCAAGACGGGCGAGAACATCAAGGCCGTGCTGGAGGGTGTGGTGGAGCACCTGCCCGCTCCGCAGGGCGACAGGGCCGCGCCGCTACGCGCGCTCATCTTCGACGCCGTCTACGACGCCTACCAGGGCGTCATAGCCTTCATCCGCGTGTTCGACGGCAGCATCAAGGCCAAGGACCTGGTGCAGGTGATGAGCACCGGCAAGCAGTTCGAGGTGGAGAAGGTGGGCTTCTTCCGGCCCGAACCCACCGTGACGGACAGCCTCGGCGTGGGCGAGGTGGGCTGGTTCACCGCCAGCATCAAGGAGATCGCCGACACGCAGATCGGCGACACGGTCACCGGCGTGGAGCGCGTGACCGACAAGCCCGTGCCGGGCTTCAAGCCTGCCATGCCGGTGGTCTTCTCCGGCCTCTACCCCACGGACACCGAGGACTACCCCAAGCTGCGGGAGGCGCTGGAGAAGCTCAGGCTCAACGACGCCGCCTTCTCCTTCGAGCCCGAGACCTCGGAGGCGCTGGGCTTCGGCTTCCGCTGCGGCTTCCTGGGCCTGCTGCACGCCGACATCGTCCAGGCGCGCCTGGAGCGCGAGTTCGACCTCTCGCTCATAGCCACCGCGCCCGCCGTGGTCTACCACGTCACCACCACCGGCGGTGAGGAGCTGGTGGTGCAGAACCCCAGCGAACTGCCGGCGCCCGATCAGATCGAGTCCATAGACGAGCCGTGGGTGGATCTCTCGGTCTTCCTGCCCGAGGAGTACATGGGCTCGGCCATGGGCCTGCTGCAGGAGAAGCGCGGGGTCATGAAGGACATCGTCTACCACGGGCACCGTGTGGAATTGAAGTACGACGTGCCCTTCGGTGAGATCCTCTACGACTTCCACGACCGGCTGAAGTCGCTCTCCCGCGGCTACGCCT
>CAYXUE010000059.1:0-13590 GCA_964467885.1 uncultured bacterium
GCCACGAGATGCTGGGGGCCATCAACGACGTCACGGCCCGCTACGCCTCGGCGCCGGACCTGGAGACGGTCATGCGTGTGGCAGCTGATGGTGTGGCGGAGGTCACGGGCGCCAGCGCCGTGGGTCTCTCGGTCGGGCCCGGTGAGCTCGGCCCCTCCTACGGCCTGAACCTGACGCCCGAGCTGGAGGCCGACGCCCGCCAGCGTGACCGCCGCGTGACGAACGAGGATGGCGGCGACGCCGCCAACGAGGGTCACGTGGTGACGGGCACGGGAGAGCG
The DNA here is from genome assembly GCA_964467885.1 of uncultured bacterium. Lineage (GTDB taxonomy): Bacteria > Deinococcota > Deinococci > Deinococcales > Trueperaceae > JAAYYF01. The sequence goes on from CAYXUE010000059.1 coordinate 281, forward strand.
GTACACGGTCCTCAGCTACGGCGCCGAGTGGGGCAGCGCCTCCGAGGGCACCGCGCACGCCTACTACACCTCGCCGCCCGATCAGCGCAGCCGCGAGGCGTTCGGCATCCTGGCCCGGCAGTACTCGGCCGCGGTGGAATCCACACGCTCGCGCATGCGCGACCTGCTGACGCTGATGGAGGTGGACCGCACCGTGCGCGCCGAAGGCAACCTGCAGCGCATGCTGGTGGCGGTCCTGAACGAGATGATGAAGCGCGTTTCGGCGCCGGCCGGCGGCGTCTTCCTGGCCGACGAGGAGGGCATGCTCCGTATGGCGGCCAGCGTCGGTCTGCCCAAGGGAGCGGTGCCGCTGGCCTACCGGTTGGGGGAGGGGCTGGTGGGCGAGGTGGCCGCCAACAGGGAACCGACCGTTGTGGGCGACCTGCCCCGGGTGCAGCGCAGCGGCGCCGGCCCGCTGCTGAAGGACGCTCGCTCCGTGCTGGCGCTGCCCCTCATGACCGACTCGCAGCTGCTGGGTGTCACGGTGCTGGTGCACCCCGAGCCGGACAGGTTCGGCATGGAGTCCACGCCCTACCTGGGACTGCTGGCCAACCAGGTCAGCCTGGCCGTGCGCAACGCCACCGCCTACCTGCAGTCCGAGGAGCTGGCCATCACCGAGGAGCGCACCCGCATCGCGCGCGAGATCCACGACGGAGTGGCGCAGCTGCTCGCCTTCAGCGCGCTGAAGCTCGACCTGGTGGCGCGCCTGCTGGAGACGGACCTCACCCGCGCCCGGGCGGAGCTGGACCAGGCGCGCGACACGGTGCGCGAGACGATCAGGGAGATCAGGCGCTCCATCTTCGCCCTGCGGCCGGTGGACCTGGAACGCTACGGCTTCGTGGAGACGGTCAAGCGCTACGTGGCCGACTTCGGGCAGCAGAACGAGATGCGGGTGGGGCTGGAGGTGGGGGAAGTGGACGAGCTCTCGCCCAAGTCCGAGGGGGTGCTCTTCCGGATCTTCCAGGAGGCCATGCACAACGTGGCCAAGCACTCGAAGGCCAGCCTGGTGGAGGTGCAGCTGGGCACGGACGAGGAGGGGATGGTGTTCGTGCAGGTGCGCGACGACGGCGCCGGCTTCGACGTGGAGCAGGTGGGCGACCGTGTGACCAGCGCGGGTGGCCTGGGCCTCAGGCAGATGCGCGAGCGGGTTCAGGCGCGGGGCGGGCAGCTGTCCATCGTCTCGGGCGCGGGGCAGGGGACCACGGTGCGGGCCGCGGTGCCGACCTGAACCGCGGCCTGAGGCACACGGGTGACCCATTAGGAACGCCCCCACTCGATCCACATCGAGCGGGGGCGTATCGGCCAGCCGGCAGGCAGCCGGCGGCTAGATCACTTGCGGGCGGTCTTGCGGTAGCTGTCGCCGAAGCGCTTCTGGAACTTCTCGACGCGACCTTCGGTGTCGATGAAGCGCTGCTCGCCAGTGAAGAACGGGTGGTTACCGGACCATACGTCCACGTGCATCTCGGGCTTGGTGCTGTAGGTCTCCATGACGACCTCGCCGTCGCAGATGACCTTGCAAGCCACCATCTTGGGGTGAATGTCCTTCTTCATCAGCTTCCTCCACGGGCCAGGGTGCGGCCCGGCCTAACTCAAACCGCTAGATATTAGCATACGCCCGCACCTGACGTTTGATGCGGCCGACGATGGCTCCCATGCCCCGCAGTCGCAGGGGCGAGATCAGCTGGGCCAGTCCCATGTCCTGGTAGAAGTCGTCCGGCACGCCGAGGATCTCTTCGGGGGAGAGGCCGTTCAACCCCTCGCTGATAACCGCCGCGAAGCCTCGCGTGGTGGGCGCCTCCGGGGGCGCCTCGAAGTAGAGCTTCACGCTGCCGTCTACCAGCTCCGACTTGAGGAAGAGCGGCGTCTGGCACTCGTGCACGCGCTCGAGTTCGCCGCTCATGCCTTCGGGCAGGGGCGGCAGGCGGTTGGCGTACTCGAGTAGCAGCGGCAGGCGCAGCGGCTCGGGTGCCTGTCTGAACTCGTCGACGATGGACTGAAGCGGTGACGGGATGCTCACGTGGGGCAGGGTAACAGGCGAGGGCTGGCGGGCGTGTGTCCTCGCGGGAGAGAGTCGGTCGACGGGGCGCCGGTTCGGCCGTGTCCGGGGCCTCGTTGTATCTTTGGAACGATGTCGCGCCTCCCCTCCACCGTCAACATAGGTCCGCAGGTCGCAGCTCACGGCACCCTGGCGGTGCCGGGCAGCAAGAGTCTCACCAACAGGGCCCTGGTCACGGCCGCGCTGGCCGAAGGCCACTCCACGCTGCGCGGCGTGCTAGTGGCGGAGGACTCGGAGGTGATGATCGAGGCCCTCAACCGCCTGGGAGTGCCGGTGGAGTCACGCGGCTCCGACCTCCTGGTGCAGGGAGTGGGCGGCCCGGCGCCAGCCAGCGAGGCGGAGCTCGACCTGCGCCTCTCCGGCACCAGCATCCGCTTCCTCACCGCGCTGGTGGCGCTGGGTAAAGGCTGCTTCGTGCTGGACGGCACCGCCCGCATGCGCGAGCGGCCCATCGCCGACCTGCTCGACGCCCTGGGTCAGCTGGGGGTCGACGCCACCAGCGCGTCGGGCAACGGCTGCCCGCCGGTAGTCGTCAGGGCCAACGGCCTAAAGGGCGGGTACGTGAAGGTGCGCGGCGACCGCAGCTCGCAGTTCCTCTCCGGGCTGCTCATGGCGGCGCCCTACGCCGCCGGCGATGTCGTGCTGGAGGTGGAGGGCGAGCTGCTCTCCAAGCCGTTCATCGACATGACCCTGTCGGTGATGCAGGAGTTCGGTGTGCGGGTCCGGCGCGAAGGCTACGAGCGGTTCGAGATCCAGCCGCAGCGCTACGTGCCGCGCGACTACCGGGTGGAAGGCGACGCCATGTCCGCCGGCTACTTCTGGGCCACCGCCGCCGTCACCGGCGGCCGCGTGACCATCACCAACCTGGGCCGCCGCACGGAGCAGGGCGACGCCCGCTTCGCCGAGGTGCTGGAACGGATGGGCGCCGCGGTGCAGTGGAGCGAAGGGCAGGTGACCGTACAGGGCCCGGCAGGCGGCCGGCTGCGGGGCGGTCTGGAGCTGGACCTGAACGATATGCCGGACCAGGCCCAGACGCTGGCGGTGGTGGCGCTTTTCGCGGACGCGCCCGTGCGCATCATGAACATCGGCAACCTGCGCATAAAGGAGACCGACCGGCTGGCGGCCATGGCCACGGAGCTCGGCCGCCTGGGTGCGGAGGTGGAGGAGGGCGACGACGAGCTGACCGTGTACCCCCTCAGGCGTCCGCCGGGTAGCCCGGTGGTGCTGGGCACCTACGGCGACCACCGCATGGCCATGGCGTTGGCGGTGGCCGGGGCGCGCATACCCAACGTGGTGATAGACGAGCCCGGCGTGGTGGCCAAGACCTACCCCAACTTCTTCAGGGACTACCTCAGCCTGCTCGGCGGGAGGCTGGCATGAGGGCGGTGGCTGCGAACGGCCACACGGTCATCACCATCGACGGACCGGCGGCGTCCGGCAAGTCCAGCGTGGCGCGCCTGCTGGCCAAGCGCCTGGGCGTGGCCTACGTGTCGAGTGGCCTGCTCTACCGGGCCGCCACGCTGGCGGCCCTCGAGCCCGACCTCGACCTGGGCGACGAGGACGCCGTGGTGGAGCTGCTCGGCCGGCATGACGTGACGCTTCACGCCGACGCGCACGGCAACCGAGTGAGCATAGACGGCACGGACGTGACGGACGAGCTGAACACCGACAGCATCGACGTGGCCGTGTCCACCGTGGCGCGCCACCCGAAGGTGCGCGCCTGGGTGACCGACCGCCTGCGGGAGGTGCAGGGCTCGTTCGTCATCGACGGCCGCGACATGGGTACGGCCGTCTTCCCGCACGCGCGCGTGAAGTTCTTCCTCACCGCCGACCCGGAGATCCGGGCGGCGCGGCGGGCGGGCGAGCGCAGCGGCGAACTGAGGCAGATAGCGGAGCGCCTGCGTAGGCGCGACGAGCAGGACGCGCTGCAATCCAAGCCCGCGGAGGACGCCATCTTCATCGACACGGGTGACCTGACGCTGGGGCAGGTGGTGGACGCTGTCCTTAGCCGGATACAGGCCGTGCTGCCGTCCGGCCTGGAGAGCAAGTGATAGAGCAGGAACGCACCTTCACGGTGCCGGTGGCAGGCCTGAAGCGCGCGGTGGTGGCCAGCACCCACTACAAGCCTGAAGCGCACGCGCTGGCCTCGGACTTGGCGGAGAGCATGCGCAGCCGCGGGGTCGAGGTGGAACTGGACCTGGCCGGCACGGCCGACCTGGCCGAGTTGGCGGCGGGCGCCGACCTCGTCGTCTCGGTGGGGGGAGACGGCACCCTGCTGTCGGTGGGGCGCCGCCTGAGCGGCGCCGACGTGCCCGTGATGGGGGTCAACCTCGGCAAGCTCGGCTTCCTGGCGGAGTTCGGAGCGGACGAGGCGTTGCGTTACGTGGACGGCGGGCTGGAACCGCACTGGCCCGTGCACGAGAAGATGATGATCGCCGTGCGGCTGGTGGGGCGGCAGACCCGCTACCTGGCGCTGAACGACGTGATGCTCTCCCAGGGCGTCATGACCCGCCTGGTGCGCGTGCGCATGCGGGTGAACGGCGGTTACGCCACCGAGTACTGGGCGGACGGCTTGGTGGTCTCCACACCCGTGGGCTCTACGGCCTACTCCCTCTCGCTGGGCGGACCCATCCTGGATCACCGTATGCGCGCGCTGGTCGTCACGCCCGTGGCGCCCCACTCGCTCACCAACCGGCCGATAGTTCTGCCAGGCAGCTCCAGCATCGGGCTCGAGATCCTCACCCGCTCCGACGAGATCGCCATGGTGATAGACGGCCAGGAGCGCGTGGACCTGACGGTGGGCGACCGCATAGTGCTCACCTCCGCCCGCAAGGGGCTCTGCCTGCTGTCCACCGGCCGCCGCAGCACGTTCGACGTCCTCCGGCACAAGCTCGGCTGGGGCGAGGGGCCCCTACCCGCCATCCCGGTCGAAGAGCCCTGACCCGCGGAGCGCCTGAGAGGATGGCTGCACCCGGACCAGCCCCGAAGCGGCTCCTGATGATCTCCAACGGGCACGGCGAGGACTTCATCGCCTCGCGCATAGGAGAGGCGCTGCTGACGCGGTTGCCGGCCCTCGAGGTGGAGGCGTTCCCGCTGGTGGGCAAGGGGGAGCAGCTCGAGCGCGCCGGCCTTAGGGTGCTTGGCCCCCGCAGGCGGCTGCCGGCGGACGGCTTCACCATGCACGACCCAGCACTCATCTGGCGCGACGTGCGGAGCGGTCTGGTGCAGTTGACTCTGCGGCAGGCCGCCTACCTGCGCTCCCGCAGGCCCGACGCGGTGCTGGTGGTGGGCGACGTCTACGGCCAGATGCATGCCAGCCTGGTGCGCGCACCGCGCCGGGTGCTGCAACCGCTGGTGTCGGTGCATCACCGCGCGGGTGGCGAGGGCTCGCGCTCGCCGCTGCGCTACTTCATGGAGCGCTTCCGCGGGCCCGAGCTGTTCCTCCTGAGGCGTGCGGACAAGGTGTACACCCGCGACGCGGCCACCGCCGCCTACCTGGCGGAACTGGGAGTGCCCCGCACAGCGTTCCTGGGCAACCCGATGATGGACGGTCTGGAGGCGCCGCCGCTGTGGGAGGAGCTGCGGTCCCTGGACAGCGCGCCCCTCGCGGCGCGCACCGTTGCCCTCATCCCGGGCTCGCGGGAGCAGGCCACCGCCAGCGCGGCCATCATGCTGGCGGCGCTGCTGTCGGTGCAGTCGCCGGTGCTGGGACTCGTGGCCTGGACACACGAGCGGGTGCCGGACCTCGAGCTGGGCTGGCGCGAGGACGACCGGGTGCCGGCGCTGGACGGCCTCCTGGCGGCCTGGCGCTCGGAGGAGGGCGACCGGCGGGTCTGGTGGTTACGAGGCCGCTTCCCGGCCGTGCTGGCCACCGCTCAGGCCGCGCTGGGCACGGCGGGCACGGCCAACGAGCAGGCGGTTGGCCGCGGGCTGCCGGTGGTGGCGTTCGAGGTGCCGCCCTTCTTCGGGCGAGACTACCTGCGCAACCAGGCGCGCCTGCTGGGCCACGGACTGCTGCTCAGTCGACCGGAGCCTGCCGCGGTGGCGGCGCAACTGGAACGGGCTCTGCAGGATGGGAACGTGCGTGCCCTGGCGCGGGCCGCCGGCCGGGAACGCATGGGTGGTCCGGGCGCCAGCGACGCACTGGCCGACGACCTGGCCGACTGGTTGGCAGGCTGAGCCGCCGAGCCGCTGCTAGGCCCAGCATCCGGACGGTCAGGGCTCTCAGGCCACCGGCTCGCCCGTGGGCGCCGCCTCCGCCAGCATCTCGGACAGGCGCGAGAGGCAACGGTAATGCTTCTTGGCGTAAGCGCCGTCGCGGTAGCTGGCGTCGAACACCTCCACCAGCGGCCCCTCGCCCGAGGCCCTGACCGCCACCTCCAGGTCGTAGGCCTTGTCCACGAAGTGCACGAACCGGAGCGCATCGTTCAGCGAGGGGATCCTGCGGGCTCCCGAGAGGTAGATGCTACCCACCTGCTTGAGGATCCCGCCCACGCGCGTAGGGTGGATGCTGCGCAGCAGCTCGAAGAGCTCCTGCCACTCCAGCGCCAGTCGCGGGGCCGGCGACGCTTCGGTCCTCTTGAGGTGCTCTAAGTACTCGGGATCCAGCCACTCGCCCAGGCTGCTCCTATGCCGGTAGTCGGGTCCGTCCACGCGGATGACTGTGAAGTTGGCGGCCAGTGACTGGATCTCGCGCTGGAAGTCCTCCGCGTTGAACCGGCCCTGTCCCTGCGCCTCCGGCGGCGTGTTCGAGGTGGTGACCACGGCGCCGCCGTTGCTCAGCAGGGCGGCCAGGAAGGTCTTGACCATCAGGGTGTTGCCGGGGTCGTCCAGTTCGAACTCGTCGATGCACATGAGCTCCGCCGTGGCCAGTTCCGCCTTGGCGCGCTCCATGCCCATGACGCCGATGATGTACACCAGCTCCTGGAAGCTCAGGTAGCGCTTCTCCGAGGTGTCCGCAGCGGCGTAGGCCGAGGCCAGCAGGTGCGTCTTGCCCACGCCGAAACCGCCGTCCAGGTAGAGGCCGGTACCCTCCTGCGGTTCGTTGCCCGCGAAGGGCCACCAAGCGAGCCGGCGGCGCCCGTTCCGGCCGCGGGCTGGCTGCGCCCCGGACGTGCGGCGGCCCGCTGCTGGGGCCCCACCGCCAAGGTGGCGCCACCTGCGGCTGAGGACGAACTCGTGCACGGTGTCACGGGCTGCCGTCTGGCTGGGGTGCTGGGGGTGGTAGGTCTCGAACGCCACCTCCGCGAACCGGGGTGGGGGGCGGAGGCTGCGCGCGTCCGTGGGGGCCGGCGCTTCTAAGTCGGCCACACTGATGAGGCGCGTCACGGCTGGGAGCGTACCACTGCTTCCAGCGCGGGGCGGCCGCACAGGGAACGCCCCCGTAGACGTTTGACGTGCGCCGCGGGTCGCCGTACAGTTGAGGCGTCGCTCCGCGGGGAAGTCGGTGAGAACCCGACACTGTCCCGCAACGGTGAAGGTCACTACGAGGGCCTGAGTCCGAGCACCGCGCAGCGGCGAGTTCACTGCACCCCTTGCGAGGACGAGGTCAGGGCAGGTTATCGGCGGAACATCAGCCGCCGCGTACCCAGCCGTAAGGCGCCCACACTCCACAACTCGCAGGCTGCCAAGGAGAGACCATGAGAACCGCTCTTCGTGTATTGGCCCTGCTCGCAGCGCTTGCGCTCGGCACCGCCCTAGCCGCCGGCTACCCCGTGACGGTGGAGGACGACCTGGGACGCGAGGTGACGCTGAACGCCGCCCCGCAACGGATCGTCTCCATGGCGCCGTCGCACACCGAGTCCGTCTGCGCCCTGGACGCCTGCCACCTGCTGGTGGGCGTCGACAAGTGGTCCAACTGGCCCGAGAGCGTCGGCCAGCTACCCGGCCTGGGCGACGCCTTCGCGCCCGACCTCGAGAGCCTGGTGGCCCTCCAACCAGACCTGGTGCTGGTGGACGAGTACAGCGGCCTGCACGAGCCCCTCGCGCAGCTGGGCATCACCGTCTACGCCGGCACGCCGCAGACCCTCATGGAGACCTTCGACTACTTCGGGATGCTGGGCGGCTTGCTGGCCCGCGAGACCGAAGCCGCCCTCCTGGTGGGCCGCCTGCGGGGCGAGCTGAACGGCGTGGGGTCCGTCCTTCAAGGCGTGGAGGGCCCCACGGTGTTCCTTGAGCTGGACCCCACCCCCTACTCGGCGGGTCCGAACTCCTACATGGGAGAGCTGCTGGCGCTGGCGGGCGGCGTGAACGTGCTGGACGACACGCTGGGCGACTTCCCGCAGGTGGACCCGGAGTACGTGGTGGCCGCCGACCCGGACGTCATCCTGCTGACCGACGCCCCCTTCGGCGTGACCGCCGCCGACGTGGCCGCGCGGCCCGGCTGGGCGGGCCTGAGCGCCGTGCGGGAGGGCAGGGTGGTGGAGCTGGACGCGGCGCTGGTGGACATGCTCAGCCGCGCCGGCCCGCGGCTGGGGCAGGCCGTGCATGAGCTGGCCCGCATACTCCACCCGGCGCTCTTCTGAAGCACGCCGGCCGGGAGCGGCCGACGTGAGGGGGCGGGGCCTCTGGCTGTCCCTGGCCTCCCTCGCCGCCGTGCTGGTCGTGATGGTGCTGGCCATCGGCACGGGCACCGTCTACGTGGCGCCCGGCGAGATCCTCGCCACCTTGGGCGCGGCGCTGCGCGGCGAAACGTTGAGCGGCTCCGAGGTCATCGTTTGGCAGATGCGCCTGCCGCGCGTCCTGACCGCAGCCCTGGTGGGCGGGGCGCTGGCCCTGGCGGGCGCCATCTACCAGGGTGTCTTCCGCAACCCGCTGGCCGACCCGTACCTGCTGGGCACAGCCAGCGGCGCGGGGTTCGGCGCCACGCTGGTGGCCGCCCTGGCCGGCTCCGCGCCCGTGCTGGCGCAACTCGGGGCGCCCATCACGGCGTTCGTGTTCGGCCTGGCCACCGTGCTGCTGGTGGCGGCGCTGGCGCGGGACGGCGCTTCGCTGCCCACCGTGCGCCTCATCCTGGCGGGCGTGGTGGTGGGCTCCATCTTCACGGCCGCCACCAGCTTCCTCATGGTGGTCTCGCGCGAACAGGCGGCTGGCATGCTGGCCCGGCTGCTGGGCGGCTTCGCCTTCTCAGGCTGGACCGACGTAGGAGTGCTTCTGGCGTTCACCCTGCCCGCCCTGCTGCTGGCGGGCGCCTTCGCTCGGGCGCTCGACCTGCTCCAGTTGGGGGAGGAGGGCGCCGCGCTCCTGGGCCTACCGGTGGAGGGCGTCAAGTACCTCATGTTGGGCGTGGCCACGCTGACCACCGCGGCGGCGGTCAGCACCGCCGGCATCATCGGTTTCGTGGGCCTCATCGTGCCGCACGCCGTGCGCCTGGCCATCGGCCCGGGCCACCGGCGGCTCCTGCCCCTGGCCCTGCTCTGGGGCGCGGGCTTCATGGTGCTGGCGGACCTGCTGGCTCGCAGCGTCATCGGTCCCGTGGAGGTGCCGGTGGGCATCATCACGGCCATCGTGGGCGGGCCGTTCTTCCTCGTCCTGCTGAAGGGCCGCAGCGGCTCCACGGGGGCGCCGTGAGCTTCCGCGTCCTAGGCGTAAGCGCCGAGTACCGTGCCAACGGGGCGCCCGCCAAGCGCGTGCTCGACGGGGTGAACCTCGAGCTGACCGGCGGCGAGGTGGTGGGCGTGATTGGCCCCAACGGTGCCGGCAAGAGCACACTGCTCAAGCTGCTGACCAGGCGGCTGGCGCCCACCGAGGGCAGCATCACCCTGGCGGGGCGGACGCTGGCCGAGTTCGGCCGCTTCGAACTGGCGCGCCACGTGGCCCTGGTCGCGCAGGCGCCCATCCTGCCGGAGGGCTTCAGGGTGGCCGAGGTGGTGAGGATGGGGCGGGCGCCTCACCTGGGTCTCTTCGGTGCCACCGGACCGGCTGACGCGGCGGCGGTGGCGGACGCGTTGCACGCCACCGACACCGAACGCTTCGCCGCACGCCGGGTGGAGACGCTGTCGGGTGGCGAGCAGCAGCGCGTGGTGTTCGCTCGCGCCCTGGCGCAGCAACCGCGTTACCTTCTGCTGGACGAACCCACCAACCACCTGGACCTCAGGTACCAGGTGGAGCTGCTCTCCTACGCCCGGGCGCAGGCCGAAGCTGGCGTGGGTGTGCTGGTGGTGCTCCACGACCTCAACCTGGCCGCCAGGAGCTGCGGACGCCTGCTGGTGCTCGCCGACGGGCGCGTGGTGGCGGAGGGGCCGCCGCGGCAGGTGCTCACGGCCGAGCTGGTGCGTGAGGTGTTCGGCGCACAGGTACGCGTGATAGACGATCAGGGCACACCGGTGGTGGTGCCGAGCTTCAACCCCACGCCCTGACCCTGCGGGGAGCGAGGCTAGTAACGGCTGGGCGGATCGAAGCGGCCATGCACCGCCCGTGCCTGCTCGTAGAACTCCACGAGCTTCACCGTGGCGGCGTGCCAGTCGTGACGCTCCATCTCGGCGCGCGCCGCGGTGGCCAGGCGCGTACGCTCGGCCTCGTCGAACAACAGGCGCTTCAGCTTGGCGGTGAGGTCGCCCAGGTCGCCGGGGGTGAACATGAGCCCGTTCACGCCTTCGTCAATCACGTCGGGTATGCCGCCGGCGCGGGCGCCCACCGTAGGCGTTCCGGAGGCCATGGCCTCCATGGCCACGAAGCCCAGCGTCTCCGTGTCGGAGGGGAAGGCGAACACGTCCGAACTGGCGTAGGCGCTGGCCAGCTCCGTACCCGACATGTAACCGGTGAACACGGTGTTGGTGCCCTTGAAACGCTTCTTCAGCTCGTCCTCCGCGGGTCCGGAGCCCACCAGGGCCAGGCGCACGTTGGGCAGTTGCGTGACCGGGGCGTACAGCCAGTCGATGCGCTTCTCGTAACTGAGGCGCCCGACGTAGATCATCAGGGGGTCGTCCGGGTGGCCGCCCGACAGCCTCTCACGCATGGCGCGCGTGGCGCGTTCGGGCCGGAACAGCTCCGTGTCCACCGCCTTGGGCCAGAGGCGCACGCGCCTGATGCCGAGGCCCCGCGCCGAACGCACCATGGGCTCGCTGGTGCAGAGGTTCACGTGCGCCTGGTTATGCACCCCCTGCAGGAAGCGCCGCGAGGGCTCCTGCAGCATGGGCAGCTTCAGATGCCGCGCGTACTGCGTGATGTCCGTGTGGTAGCTGGCCAGCAGCGGCAGGTTGCGCTGCTTGGCGAGGGCCGTGCCCCACAGGCCTAGAACCACGGGGTTCACCACGTGCACCACGTCGGGCTTGAAGGCGTCCAGCTCGCGGCCCAGCCGCGGCCTGGGCAGGCCCAGGAAGAGCTCGGGGTACCACGGCTTGAAGGGCAGGGCCGGCACGGTGACCACGCGGTGGCCGGCGTAGTTGGCCGGCGGATCGTGCGGCGCGAAGATGAGCGCCTCGTGGCCCAGCACCGCCAGCTGCTCGAGCGTGCGCAGGAGCCGCGTGACGATGCCGTCCACCTTCGGGAGGAACGTCTCGGTGAAGATGGCTATGCGCATCGGCTTACGCGGCTCCCCCTACGCATCCGTGCCTATCCGGTCAGACCGGCTCGGCCTTGAGGACCTTCTCGGGGATTCCGGGCTTCTGCGCGCGCGTCCAGGTGCTGGTGGCCGGGATCTTGCTCATGTCGGCGCGGTCCTTGTAACGGCGCGCCACCTCGGTCACTTCCTGCAGGAGGCCAGCCTCCAGGGTGGTGGGCTCCAGGCCCAGATCCAGGAAGAGGTCGTTGCGCACGTGCAGGTCGTTCTCGGCGTCCTCACGGCGCGGGTTGGTGACGTAAGCCACCTCGGCGCCGGAGAGCTTCGAGATCAGTTCGGCCAGGTCGCGCACGCGGTGCGTCTCGGTCATCTGGTTGAGGATCTTGACCTTGTCGCCCCTCTGCGGCGGGTTGGCCAGCGCCAACTCGATGCACTTGACCGTGTCCGTGATGTGGATGAAGGCGCGGGTCTGACCGCCCGTGCCGTGCACGGTCATGGGGTAGCCCACGGCGGCCTGCATGAGGAAGCGGTTGAGCACGGTGCCGTAGTCGCCGTCGTAGTCGAAGCGGTTGATGAGGCGCTCGTCCATGTTCGTCTCGGGGGTGTTGGTGCCCCAGACGATGCCCTGGTGCAGGTCGGTGATGCGCAGGTCGTCGTTCTTGGCGTAGTAGGCGAACAGCAGCTGATCGAGCGTCTTGGTCATGTGGTAGATGCTGCCGGGGTTGGTGGGGTAGAGGATCTTCTGCTGGACCTTCTCACCCTCGTCCGTGGTGACCTCCACGTCGAGGTAGCCCTCGGGGATCTTCATGCCGGCGGTACCGTAGCCGTACACGCCCATGGTGCCCAGGTGCACCAGGTGGATGTCCTGGCCGCTCTCCACGATGGCCGCCAGCAGGTTGTTGGTGGCGTTGACGTTGTTGTCCACGGTGTAGCGCTTGTGCCAGCTGCTCTTCATGGAGTAGGGCGCGGCGCGCTGCTCCGCGAAGTGCACCACGGCGTCGGGCCTCTCGGTCTCGAGCAGGTCCAGCAGCGCAGCGTAGTCCTGCGCCACGTCGATGTTGCGGAACTCGATCTGTTTACCGGTCAGCTCACGCCAGGCCTCGATGCGCTTGCCCATGGTGGAGATGGGCGTCAGGGAGCCGGCTTCCAGCTCGTTGTCGATGTTCCGGCGCGAGAGGTTGTCGACGATGATGACCTCGTGGCCGATGTTGCTGAGGTGAAGGCTGGTGGGCCAACCGCAGAAGCCGTCGCCTCCCAGTATCAAGGTTTTCATAACTGCCTCCGACTAGATGACCGGCACGTTGAGGCCGGCAGAAGGCGCCGAAGGTTCGGCGCGGTAACCGCCTGAGTCTAGCCCACAACTTCCGCTTAGGAGCGCGGTACAACGACCCTCAGGGCCTCAGCCGCGCAGGTTGGCAGCCCTTATCCGGCGGCGGAACTCGCGCAGGCGGCGCTGGAAGAAGCGCCGGCGGTACGACTCCGCGCCGGCGTGCCAGGCGGCGGGGCGCAGGAACGAGCCCACCACGGAGACGGCGATGAACGCGGGGTGCCAGAGTATCCACCAGAGGGTGCTCAGGCCCCACAGGTCGCGCCGCCCGAACTGCGCGGTGCCCACTCCCATTCCCACCCACTCCACCAGGGCCTTCACGGCCCAGAGCCCCGCCACCCAGGGCAGCAGCTCCGGCATGAACGGAGTGAGCAGCACGCACAGGGTGA
>CAYXUE010000060.1:0-13506 GCA_964467885.1 uncultured bacterium
CCTGTCCTTGAGAGTTGATACACGTCGACTCGGCCAAGCGCCTGAAGAAGGCCGTTGGCATGTTTCAGATCCACATAGGCCCCCACTACCGGAATCCATTCATCAGAGTCCCTACAGTCACCTGGCAAGACATTTGACACGATTCCAGGGACTCCTGCCCAAAAGTGAATCTTCAATGTAGAGAAGGCTTCTTCGTCCAGGTCGGGTCTTCGAACGCCGTCGACGAACACAGCACCTTCTAGGCAGAAAGACCTTGCAATAAGCAAGGGAAGGAGATTGCCGTCTCGCGTTACCAAACTCTGAGCCTGACTGCCACAAGCAAGTGCAGCTATTGCAAGCATGACGATTATGCGCATAGGTAAATAGTCGCAAGACTTCCGCGCCTGCCAGGGCACATTTTCCACTTTCCGTCAAGGCGTCTATTTGCATGCATTTGGGCGAATGCAGAAGGGGCCGGCAACGACGGTTTGCAAGTCACCTAAGTAGACACCAGCTCTGTATGCCTGAAGAGACTGGCTGCCTTCGGAACGTTTGGCTGCCTTTCCAAGACAGAGACACCCCTCCCCCGGCCACTCACGCCTCCCCGCAACACGCATTCGCGCAGGGTTGTAAGGGTCCCCCCCCCTGGGGGCCCTACCAGGCACACGCCGTTTTTCAAGCCCAACCTGATCCCAAGAAAGGAGAGACGCCCCCACCCATGAGCTAGAGCCGCCCTTTCCCGCCACCTGAAGCCGTCGCCGCAGCCCCGGCATCGCCGCCGCTACGCGACCAACCCAGAGCAAGCCCTGGCCCCGCCTCCCTCGTGGAGTGCGGGGCCCTTTTCGTTTGGAGGCAGCATGACCACCGCCAAGCAAGCCGCCCTCGACCGGTTGCAGGAGGGCGTCGCCAACCTGATGAGCAGCGCAGGCTGGCAAGCCGCGCTGACGTTCCGCAACCAGTTCCACTCCTACAGCTTCCTCAACAGCCTCCTGATCCTCGCCCAGCGCCCCGACGCCACCCTCGTGTGCGGCTACCGCAAGTGGCAACAGCTCGGCCGCCAAGTCAGGAAGGGCGAGAGCGGCATCCGCATCCTGGCGCCGCTCCTGCGCAAGGACGAGCACGACCCCGACAAGACCGTGCTGTTCGGCTTCAAGGAGGTGCGCGTCTTCGACATCCGCCAGACCGACGGCGACCCCATCCCCACCCCGCCCAAGCCCACCATCCTGCAAGGCGACAACGCCCGCATCCAAGCCGCCATCACGGCGCTGGAAGGCGCTTGCTCCCAGTGGGGCATCCGCCTCGACCGCAACCTCGATCACCCCAGGGCGCTGGGCGTCTACCGCCACGCCGACAAGAGCATCTCGCTCCGCGCCGGCCTGCCCAAGCTGCAAGAGCTCAAGACCCTGGTCCACGAGCTAGCGCACGCGCTCCTGCACGACCCCAGCAGCGACCGGCGCTTAGCCGAACTCGAGGCCGAGAGCGCCGCCTACCTCACCCTCGACCAGCTAGGCCTCGACACCAGCGCCTACTCCTTCGCCTACCTCGCCAGCTGGACCGACGACCTGGAGCGCCTCATCACCGCCGGCGACAACGCCAGCAAGGCCGCCAACCAGCTCCTCGACCAGCTTCAGCCCCTGCTCGCCAGCGCCCCACAGCCCGAAGCGGACGCCAAGCCGCTCAGGCGCCCACTCACCACCCCACCCAGCTTCATCGCGCACTAGCCGAAAGGAGACGACCTGGACCCACCCCCACGCCACCCGCCTCGCAACCAGCAAGCCCCTAGCGGCGCCAGCGGCCACCCCGCCTCTGGCGCCCTCACCGTTGGAAAGGAACCCGCATGACCATCCCCCAGTGCTTCCACGCCCTGCTGCACGCCCTCACCACCCACCCAGAGAGCCACGCCGTCGACCGCCTCCTGGCCGAGCTAGCCGCCCGCAGTGCACTGCAGTTGCACGACGCCGCCACCACGCGCCTGACGCTCGCCTGCCTGCGCGTGGAGCGGCCCGAGGCCCTCGTGGCCGCCGACCGCCTGCTGCGCCACCACGGCTTCGCGCTCAGCGCCAGGCGCCACGGCAGCGACGCCCACGTCATCAGCCTCACGCGCTGCCCCGGCACCCCCGTACCCCTGGCCCCCGCTCGCCCTCAGCTCGTCACGGAAGGAGCGCACGCCGCATGATCACCCTCACCGACCTCCTCACCGACTCCCCCACCAGCCCCTGGTGCCCCACCTGCCAAGGCGACGGCTACCTCACCTACGTGGGCGGCCCCGGCTACTTCTGCCCCAGCTTCGGCAACTACCTCCCCAGCGAGACGCAAGAGCCCTGCGACGACTGCCACGGCAGCGGCCGCGACGACGGCGCCAGCCCCCTAAGCCGCGCCCGCCACCACCTGCGCCAGCTCACCCCCAGCCAACGCCTCCACCTCACGCGCCTCCACCACGGCCAGCGCCTGCCCATCCGCGCCAGCAACCTCATCGCCCTAGAAGCGCTCTACCCCCAGCTCGAAGACGACCTCGGCCCCCACCACCCCGTCCTGACCGAACTCGATCAAGCCCTGGCACGCGCCCAGCTCGTGCTCGACCACGAGCCCGTCAGCCGCCCCCACGACCAGCACGCCGCCTAGCCACCCCGAAAGGAGCCGCATGCCCGACCCCATCGATTGGCCCGACCTGCTCGCCCGCCTGGCAGAGCCGTTCCCCGCCGAGCACGTCAAGTGGCGCGCCGGCAGCGTCAGCAAAGACAAGCGCAAGGCCATCGCCCTGGCCTACGCCGAACCCCGCGCTTACGAAGACCGCCTCAACACCCTCTGCCCCGGCAGCTGGCACGTCGACTTCCAACCCTGGGGCGACAACCGCATCATCTGCCGCCTCACCATCCACCACGTCACGAGAAGCAGCACCGGCGAAAGCGGCGACAGCCACCCCACCGTCGCCGGCACCAGCGCCGAAGCCCAAGCCTTCAAACGCGCCTGCAGCAAGTTCGGCCTCGGCCGCTACCTCTACGACCTACCCGCCACCTGGGTCGCCTACGACCCCACCACCAAACGACTCCTCGAAACGCCCCGCCTAGCAGCAGCTAACCCGATCACCGACACCACCACAGGCATCAAGCCCAACGGCAAGCTGCTCGGCAAGCAGCGCGCCAGCGCCATGCACCGTGAACTCGCCCGCCTCGGCGTGCCCCGCTCCAGCCACTACAGCCTCGCCAGGCGAGCCACCGGCCGCTCCGTCAGCAGCTTCGCTAACCTCAACGAGACCGAAGCCGCCCAAGTGTGGAACGAAGCCAAACGCTTCAAATGAGTACCACATGTAGTACCGGCCCCGCCTACCACGTCCAGTAGTTGCACTCAAGGCCTTGTCCAGAACGGGGTTACGTGCCTACACTCATTAGGAGCGCTTCAGGACTGAACGCTCGAACAACACCCAAGAGGAAGGAGGTGATTGGTATGTCCAAGAAGACGTACAAGCCCGGCGAGACCGTGCCAGACAGCGGCATCGCCCAGCAAATCGGGCCTCGCGGCGGCAAGGGCGGACATGCAACGGTCGTTTCCGGCGAACCGTTTCCGCCAACCGCGAAGCCCGGTAGCAAGTGGGTCATCGTGAAGAAGACCCCGACGAAGTAGGCCCGGTCACCAGCGACGGAGGGGGCCCGTGGAGCTAGGTTACTTCACGGGCCCCTTCCACATCTCGACATGGCCTGACCCATCGAGTCAGCCTTCTGCTCCCCTATACGGGAAGGCGCCAGAACAAGCGAGGATTGACCTCCACGAGCGGAGCCCGAAGCTCGTTGAGGATGCCACTCCTATGAGCCACGGGCACGTTGCGATCCATTACCCGCTGGGCATAGCGTTCCAGCTCCTCTTCAGTAAAGAGCTTCAGCTGCCGAGTCCAGAAACGAAGCTCACCAAAAGACGCCTTCAAGAAGAGCTCTTGGTCGGCCTCGGAAACGGTGAACGGCGCCAGATCCAAGCTGGCAGTTCGCCGCGCAAACCTACCGTCTTCAACCTGCTCAGGCTCTAGCAAGTCGAAAGTTTTGTCAGCGTGCTCACGCAACCACTGAGTGATCCGGGACCGGTGTACCCCCAGGCGTTCCGCGACGTGCGCCCGCTTCTCGCCTCTCCCGTGAGCTAGTGCCGACAACGCCTCTAGGGGCCGGTACAGCCTGAATGGCGGACGAGCGTCACCCTCATGGCTCGGCTCCCGAAAGGCCCGGCCGCAGAGCTTGCACAAGTACCGCTGGTAGCCATTCCGCGTCCCGTTCCGCACGATCTCCTTCGGGCGGGCCGGATCTCGCTGCCAAAGCGCATGAGGGCAGCCCTCCTGGGGAGGCCGTCCACACGGGGCTCTCGCGACCACAAGAGAGCATACCCATGCTCATCAACCAAAGTTCAACAATCGGGCTTGAGCCCTTGTGTAGGCTCTTCCTAAGCACGGGCAAGGTTTCACTCGACAACCTGCGCCGACCGCCACTGTCGGCGCCAACGCCTCCGAGACAGAGAGGGCTTGACGACCTACGTAACGTGGCGGTGAGCGTTGACGTGGCCCGATTCGCCACGCTGCGCACGATTCCCCACTACCAGATCACCGTTCGTTCGCCCACGGAGTCCGTGGGCGCTGCTGCATTGGAGGTGAACGGATGCAAAGCCCCTTACGCCGAACAGCGACTTGGCTCCAGCGCGAACCGAGAGCCCCACCGGCAAAAGCCATCCCACTTAACGACTGCGTGAACGTAGTCGCGCCCAGCAGAGGAATCTCAACCCCGCACCAGAAAGGACACGCCATGAAGGCACAAGTTTCGAGACAACCCAATGGAGAAGACAATGCATCAAGACATAGAATCCAAGCCTTTACTGACACCGGATGAGTTCCGCCGAGCCCTCGGGGGCGCCATCGGGCGCTCAAGCATCTACGAGCTGATTCACGCTGGTCGTATCCGCCACGTGCGGCTCGGACGGAAGATGCTCATCCCACGGCAAGAGGTCCAAGAGTTCATCGAACGAGAAGCCGCGCTCGACGCACGCGCATGATGGACAACAAAGGCTCGCAACACAACGGTCAGGCATACCTGCCCGAGGGCCCGCCACCTCCGCAGCGGCACCCCGACCCCGGCATTCTCGCCGCCATCGAGCAGATGACAGAGTTCGACTGGGGGCCCGATCCGCTAGGAGACGCGGTAGGTGTAGAGCACGAACTTGTGCCTGTAGGCGCCGCCGAAGAGGAGTGGGCCCAACCCCAGCCCCTCAGCGCCGCCGATCCCGCTCCTTCGTTAGAGCCTGACCTCCTACCTTCGGCCCTGCGCCCGTGGCTAATAGATGCGGCCGAACGCCTCAGCGTGCGCCTTGAGATGGTAGCGATCCCCGCCGTCGTGGCCCTGGGAGCCGCACTGGGACGCCGCCTCGTCATCTTCCCGAAGCAGTACGACCACTGGGCCGAGGTGCCGAACCTCTGGGGCATCATCATCGGACCGCCAAGTTCGATGAAGTCCCCCGCATTACGAGACGGGCTACGTCCCCTCAAGGACATCGCCGCCCAGGCAAGCAACGATTACGAGGCAGACCGGCTGAAGCGGGAAGCTGAGGCGAGCATCCTAGACGCTCAGATCAAGCGGCTACTTCGAGAAGCTCATGGGACGGCGCCTAGACCGACGCTGGCTCAGGAGATCGCAGAAGCAAACGAGAAGCTCGAACAGCTGAGACGCCCAGCGCGACGCTTCATCACCAACGACCCAACCGTGGAGATGCTCACCGAGCTTCTGCGCGACAACCCTCGCGGACTGTTGCTCGTGCGCGACGAACTAACTGGACTACTCGACTCCTTCGACAAGAAGGGGCGCGAGGGCGATCGAGAGTTCTACCTTCAAGCGTTCAACTCCGAGGAGAATTACACCGTTGACCGCATCGGACGTGGAACGCTCCACATTCCGGCTCTCACCCTCAGCGTCATCGGTGGCATGCAGCCGGGAAAGCTGGAAGGCCTCGTCCTCGGGGCCGTTAGTGGCCACCGGGAGGCAGACGGCCTCCTGCAGCGGTTCCAACTGGCCGTCTACCCAGAGCCGCTAACCGAGTACCACCTTGTAGATCGGCCCATCGACCACGCGGCCGCCCAAAGGGCCTATCGGATCTACACGCGCCTTGCGGCGTTCGACCCGGCCCAGCATCCGGAGCTAGATACCGAGAGAGGGAGCTTGCCGGGAATTGGCTTCGACGAGCAAGCTCAGGGGCGGTTCAACACGTGGCTCGTGGGCCACATGCGGCGCCTGCGCTCAGTGGAGCTGTCAGCCACGTCGGCCTTCCAAGCTCACCTCGGCAAGTACAGCGGCCTCGTAGCCAAGCTGGCGCTCCTGTTCCACCTAGCGGACACCCTCGAGTCGGGCGAGATTCCGCCTGTCACCCTGGAAGCCCTACAACGCGCCATCGCGTGGGCGGAGCTATTGGAGGCGCACGCCCGCAAGATCTATGCCCCCGAACTGCAGGGCCTCCCAGGAACCTTGCGCGAACTTGCCCTCAGAATCCTCGAAGGCGACGTCCAGGACGGCATGACCGTCCGGGACGTTTACCGACGAGGCTGGCGTGGCCTGAAGACGGCGGCTTCCGTCAAGCAGGCGCTCGACTACCTAGCTGAGAAGAACTGGGTGCGAACCGAGACCACCGCGCCGCGCGGCAGTGGCCGCCCCAGCGACCTCATCCGCATCAACCCCCACCTCGAAGTCCATAGCGAAGACCTTATCCCCTAAGACACCCCACCGACAGAACTGACAGAGCTCCTCCCAAGGGGCGTTTTGTCAGTTCTGTCGCCTACTAGCAAGGAGACACGTATGCCCAAAACCAGTACCGGCGCCTTCCAACACCTCACCAAGGAAGGCGTAATCGTCCATAACCTTGAACCGCTAGCGCTCAGCGCCATAGAGGTGCAGGCCTACTTGCAGGAAATTCCCGACACGCGCAGGCGAAGACGGACAGCCACCGAGTTCTACCGCCAGCTCGACCTCAGCGAGTTTGCTCTCGCTGAGCGGTTCCAGCAGACCTTCGCCGTAGATGCCGCCACACTGCCAGAACCCATCGGCAAGCTGCTGGTCCATTACGCGTTGACCGCGTCGCTGCCTGGACAAGACCCTTGCCCACCATCGCAAGATCTTCCCCAAGTAATCGGTGGCCTCACAACCGCAAGGGGCCTGGCCCTGCTGCAAGAGCCAGAGACGGCCACCGAGGGCGTTGGCCTCCTCCACCAGGTCGCCGCTCTACTTGACCTGTCTTAAGTCCACAGAACAAGCACCGCCATACCTCGGGGCCCGGTCATCGTGACCGGGCCCTTCTTCATTGATTGGAGGAAGTGAGTGGCCCGTAGACGCGCTAAGGGCGAAGGAACGATCTTTAAGCGTAAGGATGGACGCTGGCAAGGAGCTATCACGATCGGCCGCGATGAAACCGGCAAACAGAGACGTAAGACCGTCTATGGCCGCACGCAAACCGAAGTACGCAAGAAGCTCGACGAGCTTAAGAAGTCGGTTGGCTCCACTGACCTCACATCCGAAGACGTCACGCTGGAAGGGTTTCTGGCTCGCTGGCTCGATTCGAAGGCGCGCCAGGTCAAGCCGCGCACAATAGAGTCCTACCGGTACACGGTCGAACGCTACATCATCCCGAAGCTTGGCCGGGTGAAGCTCGCCAAACTTACACCACTGGTGATCCAGGCGGCTGTAAGCGAGATTGCCGACGAGGTAAGCGGCCACACTAGCAACTACAGCCGGGACGTACTCGTAAACGCTCTCAATCAAGCCGTTGAATGGCGTCTCCTGGCCGCAAACCCAGCGGTAGCTGTAAAGAAGTCTAGGGTCGAGAAGAAGGAACCACCAGAGTGGACCATCGAGCAGGCCGAAGCCTTCATCGAGGTAGCCAAGTCCCATAGGCTGTACCCTCTCTTCTACCTTGCCATCACGTCAGGCCTGCGCATCGGTGAACTGCTTGCCCTCACGTGGGACGATCTTCGGCACGACCGTCTCTACGTGCGGCGCAACTTGAGCAAAGTGAACGGCAAATTGTCGCTTTCTTCTCCCAAGACATTTAAGGGCCGCCGGGTCCTGACGCTTGCGAAAGACACTTTGGACGTTCTAGCATCCCACAAAGCAAATCAGGATAGAGAACGGGCCGTTTTGGGCGATAGTTGGTGCCATCCTGCGCACATGTTCACCACGACAATCGGCACGTTCCTCGACTACCGAAACGTGCTCCGTGAATGGCACAGACTGCAGAAGCAAGCGAAGGTTCCTAGAACTGGGCTCCACGGCGCGAGGCGTCTGCACGTGTCTCTTCTACTTCGCCATGGTGTTGATCCGAAGACGATTGCTGACCGCGTGGGTCACACGAATGTCGCCTTTACGCTACGCCAGTACGCTCACCTCTTTGAGGAGCAGCGCCTGGCCGCTGCAGTTCCACTTGACGATCTGCTAGGCAAGATGGAGCCGAGAGGCTAACCCCTCCCGGCTTCCAGCCAGTAGCCGAACTTACTTTGCAGCGCGGAATCACCTCGTGGTACGGTCTTGGCAAGTAGGTGGGGGAAACACCATCGATATCACGCCAAAGACTCAGCTCTCCGAGAGCGACATCTGTACGAAGTACATCACGCCCGCATTAGTAAGTGCCGGCTGGGACATCCACGCACAGATTCGCCAAGAAGTGACCTTTACTGACGGAGAGATCCTGGTTCGCGGCAGACGCACCCGGCGCGGCGCCAGGAAAAGAGCCGACTATGTGCTCTTCAAACAGGCGAACATCCCGCTAGCCGTCATCGAAGCTAAGGACAACAACCACAGCATAGGAGCAGGGATGCAACAGGCCCTCTCCTACGCAGAACGCCTTGACGTACCTTTTGTCTATAGCAGCAATGGTGATGGGTTCCTCGAGCATGACCGTTCCGCAACGCACGGCACTGTGGAGAGGGAGCTCTCCCTGGACGAGTTCCCCTCCCCCGAAGACCTGTGGGCGCGCTACAAGGCGGCACGGGGCCTAACTGAAGCGGCGGAGCCGGTCGCCACCCAGCCTTACCACGTTGACGTGAGTGGCAAGGAGCCAAGGTACTACCAGCGCGTGGCTATCAACCGTGTCATTGAAGCAATCGCTAGGGGCCAAGAACGGCTGCTCCTGGTGATGGCCACAGGCACAGGCAAGACCTACACCGCTTTCCAGGTTATCTGGCGCTTGTGGAAGGCTGGCAAGAAGAAGCGGGTGCTGTTCCTGGCGGACCGCAACATCCTCATTGACCAGGCCAAGACCAACGACTTCAAACCGTTCGGTGGCGCCATGACGAAGATACGGGAACGTACCGCCGACCCCGCATACGAGATCCACTTGGCGCTCTATCAGCAGATGACGGGCCCAGAGCTGGCTGATAAGACGTACCGCAAGTTCAGCCCCGACTTCTTCGACCTCATCGTCATCGACGAGTGCCATCGCGGCAGCGCTCGCCAGGACAGCGAATGGCGCGAAATCCTCGACTACTTCAAGAGCGCCACCCAGCTCGGCCTGACGGCCACCCCCAAGGAGACGGAGTACGCCAGCAACATCGACTACTTCGGCGACCCCGTCTACACCTACAGCCTTCGACAAGGCATCGAAGACGGCTTCCTAGCGCCCTTCAAAGTGTTCCGGCTGAATCTTGACAAGGACTTCGGCTGGCGCCCAAGCAAGGGGCAACGGGACCGCTACGGTGAGGAAATCGAAGACCAGGAATACAACGTCAAGGACATGGACCGCACACTCGTCCTCGAAGAGCGCACAAAGGTCGTGGCAAAGCGGGTCACGGAGTTCCTGAAGAAGAACGATCGGCTCGCAAAGACTATCGTGTTCTGCGAGGATATCGATCACGCGGAACGCATGCGCCAAGCGCTGGTCAACGAAAACGCCGACATGGTTCAGCAAAACCATCGCTACGTAATGCGCATTACCGGGGATAGCCCCGAGGGCAAGGCAGAGCTGGACAACTTCATCCTTCCAGACGTCACCCATCCCGTGATTGTCACGACCTCGCAACTGCTCACTACTGGAGTAGATGCGCAAACGTGCAAGCTGATCGTTCTGGACCGCTCAATCGAAAGCATGACGGAGTTCAAGCAGATAATCGGGCGCGGCACACGCATCAACGAGGACTATGACAAGCGCTTCTTCACGATCATAGACTTCCGAGGAGCCACAAAGCTCTTTGCTGACCCCAGCTTCGACGGCCCGCCAATTCAGGACGAGAACTTTGAGCCCACCGACCCACTTCCAAACCCGGACGATGAGACAGAGGCTGGCTTCACCGACGCCGAAGGCGGGGAAGGTGATGACAGTACGAGCGGGAGCGATGCCGGTGGAACATCTGGTGAGCCGCGGAGGAAATACTACGTTGCCGGCGTGCCGGTAACCGTCGTAGCAGAACGAATCCAGTACTACGACTCGAATGGCAGGCTTGTCACAGAGTCCATCAAGGACTACACCAGTCAGCGTGTAAATCAACGGTATGAGTCCCTGGACGCCTTTCTCCAAACCTGGAGCGAGGCGGACCAGAAGCAGGCCATCATCCGGGAACTCGAAAGGCACGGCGTCATCTGGGAAGCGTTGCGTGACGAGTTCGGCGGTGACTACGATCCATTCGATCTGATACTTCACGTTGTATTCGACCGTCCTCCCCTCACCCGTCGCGAGCGAGTAGAGCTCGTCAAGAAGCGCGACGCGTTCTCTAGGTACCAGGGAACTGCCCGCAAGGTGCTAGATGGCCTGCTAGAACTGTATGCAGATCAAGGGATCGAGGAGATCGAGGCGGCCGACATCCTTAGGGTCAAGCCCATCAGCGACCACGGAAGTGTAATTGAGATTGTCGGCTGTTTCGGTGGAGTCTCCGGTTATCGAGCCGCCCTCCAAGAACTCGAGCGACAAATCTACGATCAGGACTAGTCCCGAAGTTGGTGTCACGGCCAGCCAAACCTCTATGAGCCCATGTGCGTCTGTCCTTCGAAGTTTGTATGTAATGTATTGGGTTTCATCACCTAGGGAGACACATGTCCATTAGCGGAGTAGTCAAGTCGATCCAAGAAATCATGCGACAAGATGCCGGTGTAGATGGCGATGCGCAGCGCATTGGCCAATTGGCTTGGATGTTCTTCTTAAAGATTTTTGACGATAAGGAGCATGAGCGCCAAGCAATTCTTGAGCTCGAGGGCAGGGCCTATGTAAGCCCTGTGCCGGATAGGTTTCGGTGGGCATGTTGGGCCGCTGACCCGGAGGGCATGACCGGCGAAGAACTGTTGAATTTTGTAAACAACGACCTATTCCCAACCTTAAAGGGTCTCGACGTCTCAGACGGAGATCGTCGTCGCCTCGTAGTCCGAGAGGCGTTTTCCGACGCTCACAACTATATGAAGAGCGGCACCTTGCTCCGGCAGGTCATAAACAAGATCAACCAGATCGACTTTAACAGGCGTGAAGACCAGCACCTATTCGGCGACATCTACGAACAGATTCTTCGGGATCTCCAGAGCGCCGGAAATGCAGGCGAGTTTTATACCCCTCGTCCTGTTACTCAGTTCATGGTCGAAATGGTCGACCCACAGCTTGGCGAAATAGTGTTAGACCCGGCCTGTGGTACTGGCGGCTTTCTTACCAACGCCATAGATCACATCGCCCACTATTACGTGCAGAGCGCTGAGGACCGCCTCCTCTTGCAGGAGAGCATTCGTGGCGTGGAAAAGAAGCAACTCCCACACCTACTTGCAACGACCAACTTGATGCTTCATGGCATCGACGTGCCCGTCCGGCTTCTACACGACAACTCCCTCGCGAGACCCTATGGCAGTTACGGGCCATCAGATCAGGTGGATGTGATTCTTACGAATCCTCCGTTTGGCGGAACCGAGGAAGAAGGCGTAGAGACGAACTTTCCAGGTCCTTATAGGACCAAGGAAACCGCCGACCTCTTCGTAGCTGTGATTCTTAGGCTGCTAAAACCAGGTGGGCGAGCCGCCCTTGTGCTCCCTAACAACTTCCTGCAAAACGGTGGTGTTACGCGGCGTCTAAAGGAAGATCTCCTCTCCAGGTTTTCCGTCCACACGATCGTGCGGCTTCCACCGGGGGTCTTTAGTCCGTACACTAAGATACCCACCAATCTCATATTTTTCGAAAACAGCGGGAGCGATACTGACACTATTTGGTACTACCAGTTACCGCTCCCCGCAGGTTACAACGCATACACCAAGACCAAGCCAATCCAGTACGGCGAGTTCAAAGACGTAGTGGAGTGGTGGAACAATAGAACAGAGAACGAGCATGCCTGGCAGGTAGATGTAACCGAGATTCGGAATCGAGAATACAACCTTGATATTCCGAATCCACGTGCCGTTCCTAGCGTCTACGACACGACCCCAACCGAGGTCTTAGAGCGCCTCAATGTCATCCGAGAAAGAATTGACCGGCTACAGGCTTCATCCCAGCAATTTGTCTACCGCCCCCCAGAAGGGAGCGCGCCTATGAAGCTCGGTAGTCTCCTCAAGACTGAGGAGCGCCGAGTGCTAGTTGAGGACGATAAGGAATACGCGCTTCTTGGGGTCAAGTGGTACGGAGAGGGAGTCTGGCAGAAAGAGAAGAAGCTCGGCAGAGAAATTAAGGCAAAGCATCTCTATGAGGTGAAGGCTGGAGACCTTATCTATAACCGCCTTTTCGCGTGGAAGGGCTCGTTTGCACTCGTTCCCCCGGAACTGGATGAGACATTCGCGTCCAATGAGTTCCCAACATTTCGCATCCGTGAAGAAAAGGTTCTCCCTGAATACCTTCTAATGTTCCTTAGCCAAAGGAGCATTTGGTCCTACATAGAAGCAAGAAGCACCGGCGTTACATCGGTTAGCAGGAATCGGTTCAAGGTACCGGACTTCCTAGACCTAGAGATATCTCTACCTGACCTTGCGTACCAGAAAGGAGTTGTCGAGGAATATTGGATCCGTCGACGCCTGAGAGAGGGATACGAGACGGCATCCCAGTTGTCAGAACTCCTACTGGAAATCACTTTGCCCGAACTCGTCGACCAGTTGCCGGGGGAATCATAATAGACGCCAATCAAGCTCACTGAAAGAAAGCCTAGGTGCCAAAAACCTCCCCAGCAAGCAAAGCCTTGGGCGATCTGGATTGCTATGGATCGCCCGCTACTGTCGCGGGTGTCTACGTGGCCTTGAAAGAAGGCAAACATACTCTCTAAATACCTTCGTTCCCCTTCCCGATCTAGACGCCTTGCGCCTCTCCGTGTTTACGGAAGCACGCTTCGAAGGCTTCGTCCAAACAGCAGACTGAGTAGGGGAGCAGGAACCAATTCGCCACGGGAATGCGCGTCGTCCCCACCCGGGGCCCGAAAGAAGCTGGGACCTCAAGCTGTAAATAAGCAGTCAGCCACAAAAATTCAGGAGCCCCAGCACGTTACTGGGGCTCCCAATCTGCGTCCTAGACGCTCATTATCGTGGTGGAGCCGAGGGGATTCGAACCCCTGACCTTCTGAATGCCATTCAGACGCGC
>CAYXUE010000061.1:0-13345 GCA_964467885.1 uncultured bacterium
GGGCCAGGACGAGTATGCCGGGCGGATAGGTGTGGCGTCCATGTCGGAACCTCACAGGTGCGATCTTGGCTGTGCGTCCTGACATTCTACTGAGTAGAGTGAGCCGTCTCGGCTGCCGACTGCGCGCAACTGCGCTCGCTGGGTGTGCGCTTCAGAACTCCTCTAGAGCCAAAGGCGCCCTACCGCGCAGCTTCACTGCGGGAGCGTCACCCGCGGAGCCTGATTGCGCGGCCTCGGGACTCATCGGATACTGGTGAAGATGACGCGCCCCCGCATGCACGCTAACGAGGTCGAGGCCAACCCCACCCTCGTGCGGCGGCTGCTCGCTGGGCAGTTCCCGCAGTGGAGTGACCTGCCGATCGAGCCGGTCGCGTCGTACGGAACCGATCACCACATCTACCGCCTCGGGGAGCACCTGGCCGTCCGGCTACCGTGCATCGACTGGGCCGCCCCACAGGCGGCCAAAGTGGCGGAGTGGCTGCCGAAACTCGCGCCGCACCTGCCGCTCGCTGTGCCGGCACCGCAGGCCACGGGGCGCCCCGCCGAGGGGTATCCCTTCGCATGGTCCGTAGTCACGTGGCTACCCGGCGAGAGCGCCATTGGCGCGATTCCCGACCTGGAGCGGGCGGCCGTCGACCTAGGTAACTTCATCGCAGCACTGCGCCGCATCGACAGCACCGGCGCGCCTCCGCGTTCCCGGGGAGCGCGGGGTAGCCCGCTCGCTGAGCTAGATGAGGCGGTCCGGCGCAGCATCGTGCTCCTTGGGGCCCGCATCGATGGCGAAACTACCCTCCGCTCGTGGGAAGTGTCCCTCGCCGCTCCGGCCTGGAAGCGCTCCGAGGTATGGATCCATGGCGACCTGCTGCCGGGCAACCTGCTCGTGAAAGACGGCCGCCTGACGGCGGTCATCGACTTCGGACTCCTCAACACGGGTGACCCCGCCTGCGATCTGCTGCCGGCCTGGAACTTGTTCGAGGGCCGGAGCCGCGGGCGCTTCCGAACCGTGCTCCAGGCCGACGACGCGTCGTGGGTGCGGGGCCGTGGCTGGGCGCTCGCCCAAGCCGTGATGGCACTCCCCTACTACTGGGACACCAACCCAGGGGTAGTCCGACAGGCCTTGCATGCACTGGCGCAGGTGCTTGCAGACGGCCGCTCCTGAGAAGTCCTAAGCGTCGGCGGGCAAGAAGCCGCGCGCTCCGTGCTGGCCAACGATCCGGTCTTCTCACTCGAGGTCGAGGCCCTGGTGGAGGCGCGTGATCAGCGGACGAAGATGAGCGAGGCTCTCACCAACCACGCTAGACATACATGTTTTACATGTCATATCCTACAACCCATGTATTTCTATCGGGAGGCGACTACATGAGTGGCGAAGGCAGCAAGCCCTCCTACGGCCCCGGCGGCCGCGGGTTCTACGGAGCGGTAACGGTCGGTGAACGCGGCCAGATCGTCATACCGGCGCAGGCGCGCCGCGACCTAGGGATCGAGGCGGGCGACAAGTTACTGGTTCTCGGGGATCCGGAACAAGGCTTGGCCCTGGCCAAACTCGAGATGTTGATGCGGAATTTGCAAGGCTCCGCCACGCTGCTCCAACAGCTCCAGGGCCAGGCCGGGCCCGACGAGCCGGAGGGCACCGATGAGTGAGGCGCTTGTCTGCGAGGGCGTGGTCAAGCGCTACGGCGACACGGTTGCGGTCGACGGAGTCTCGCTGGAGGTGGCGCGCGGCGAGGTGTTCGGCCTCATCGGGCCCAACGGCGCGGGCAAGACCAGCCTCGTGGAATGCCTGGCCGGTCTACGCTCCCGCGACGGCGGCACCGTTACGCTCCTAGGGCTCGACCCCGAGTTGGAAACTCGGGAGGTGAGGCAGCGGACCGGTATCCAGCTTCAGGCCTCCGCCCTCCCCTCACGCATTAAGGTGCGTGAGGCCGTCAGGCTTTTCGCCTCCTTCTACGAGAGGCGGGCCGACGTTGCCGCGCTTCTCGAGCGCCTGGGCCTGGCGGAAAAAGCCGACAGCTACGTAGAACGCCTCTCCGGGGGTCAGCGGCAGCGCGTGTTCATCGCCCTGGCTCTGGTCAACCGGCCGGAGCTGGTGTTCCTGGACGAGTTGACCACCGGGCTGGACCCGCGGGCAAGGACCGCCATCTGGGAGGTCATCGACGACATCCGCGCTCAGGGCACCACAGTCATCCTCACCACCCACTTCATGGAGGAGGCCGAGAAGCTCTGCGACCGCGTAGGCATCATCGACCAGGGCAAGCTCGTAGCGCTCGACACCGTTGCGGGTCTCGTGGCTGGCCTCGAGGCGCCTGTGCGGCTCAGCTTCAAGGTCGACGGCGATAAGCCGCTGGGCGCCATCCGCGGCATCGCTGGCGTCACGGACGTACGCGTAGAGGGTAACCGGGTCATCGTTCAGGGTTCCAACGAGCGTTTCCAGCAGGAGGTGCTGGAAGCGTTGGCCGCGCACGGCACCTGGGCGCAGGACATCAGCACCCAGCGCGCGTCCCTCGAGGAGGTGTTCCTGTCTCTTACGGGCAGGCAACCGGAGGAGGTGGCGGCATGAGCGCGTTCCTCAACCTGACTTCCATACTGACCAAGCGCACGCTCCGCGATCCCGCGGCCGTCTTCTTCACGCTGGCCTTTGCCCCCTTCTTCGCGGTGGTCATGGGGCTGATCTTCGGCAACGAGCCGGACCCGCAGTTCGGCGGCCTCGGCTACATGGACGCCAACCTGGTGATTTTCAGCGCCATCGTCGTGGCCATCGCCGGCATCGTGCTGGTGCCCATCGATCTGGTGGGCCAGCGGGAGAGCGGAGCCCTGCGCCGCTTCCGCGCCACGCCCCTCCATCCGCTCACCTACATCGCAGCGGACATCGGCGTGCGTTGGGTGATCGCGCTGATAGGCATCGTGCTGATGCTGCTCGTTGGGATCTTCGGATTCGGTGCCAGCCCGGTTGGGAGCCTTGGCGGCGTCGTACTTATGAGTGCGCTCGGCATCCTTGCTTTCCTCGCCGTGGGCTACGCGGTTACCGCGCTGGTGCCTACGCTCGGGGTCGCACAGTTGGTCGGCAACGTCCTCGTCTACCCCTTGATAATGCTGTCCGGCGCCACGGTCCCCCTGGCGGTCCTACCCGAAGGGGTGCGCAACGTCGCTATCCTCTCGCCGCTCACGCAGCTGGTCGAAGGCCTGCAGGGCTGGTGGCTGGCGACGCCGACGTGGACGCCCATCGTCGTGATGGTGGGAGTCATAGCGGTCGCGGGTGTGGTGGCCGTGCGGTTCTTCCGCTGGGAGTGAGTTCTTCGGGGCGGCGATTGAACCCACAGGGCTCGCTGCCCCACGATCCAGATGCGTCGAGGTCTATTCGGCGGCCGGAAAGCTTGACGATAGCGGAGACTTAAACGAAAACGCGCTCCTCCTGGGAGCGCCTATACCTTCAAGATACACGGTTATACGCCATCCGTCAAGATTATCCAGCGAACCAGGAATTTTGGCCGGCAGCCCACCGTACCTAAGCGTGGCCGGGCCGGCCCACGAGTGGCGGCCCGGCCTGAGTGGGGGCGATCAGGGTGGGGGGAAGGTCCCGTCGCCGATGCTCCCAGCCATGTTCGAGGCTCCCGGTATGAACGGGTGGGCTTCGGAGGCGAGGAGGATGCCTCCGTACTCATCGCTGTCCGTGTCGATCGGGAACTGAGCGGCGCTCGAGACATCAAGCTGGGTCGCGTCCGTTAGGAACACCATCGGTGACGGTTCCACGCTGGGGTCCATGTCCACGATGAACACGGCGTAATGAGATGCGCCTTCAACGGCCTCCCATTCCAGGTGCAGGGAGGTAGTAGTAGGCGCGTCGATGGTGAGGCTGGGGAGGTCGTCCAGCGGTTCGCCGCTCGCGCTGGCGCTTACCGGAACCGGGCCGTAGATGTATTCGGTTCCATCGAAGGTGAAGTAGAGGTCGCCGCCGACCGCTTCGAAGCTCGCTGCGGGCTTCAGGGCCATCTGGGCGACGATGAAACGGTCTCCTTCGGTCCAGGTCATGCCTGCGAAGAGCCCGTTCCCGTTTGGGAGTTCGAGCTTGAACATCGCGTAAGGTTCTTCCGTCGGTTCAGGCGCCCCAAGTGGCATGGAGAGTACGGCGAGGCCGAGGTACATGGGCTCCCCAGCGTCGTAGGTCACCTCGTTGAAGCCCCTAGGGAACGAGACGGTGAAGGTATTGTAATAAAGCTCGACCTTCTCCTCGAAGTCATCGCCTTGGAAGCCCTGGCTATAGCGCAGGAACCGGCCGCGGGTGTGTGGTTCGGCGGCCTCCTCTCGATGACTGCTGGCGAGAGTGGCGCTGGCGGCGAGGACGGTAAGGGCGTAGTCGTCGCTACGGTTCAGAGGGAAGCTGGGCGTGAGGCCGAGGCTCAGCGAGCTAGTGGTGCCCTGGGCGGCGCCTGTCAGCTCATGGTGGCCCTCATCGCTTACGTTGCGGAGGTAAGCCCTGGTGAGCTGTGCGGGGATCTCGTCGCCGAACGTGAGGGTGACGCCGTGAAGCGTAGCTTCCGCCGCGACGTCCGGCGCGTCGAGGCCAGCGGCCACGTCTCTAAGGTCGTAGGTGATGGTGCCGATTGACCCGCCGTCGAGGAAGACTTCGATGGTGTACTCACCTGATGTATAGGCGGCGAAACCCTCCACCTCCAGAGAGGTGGTCAGGTAGTCGGGGTTGACCTTCACGGTGGGGTTGGTCTGGAGCGGCCCGTGACCGATCGGGCCGTCCGGGCCGCTAATAGAGAAGCTGAGCTCCGCGCCTTCCTCGAATGGGTGGGTGCTGTGAACGCCCAGTTCGCCCGCAACGCCCTGAGCGCTAATGTCGTTACCGCTAACTACGGTGGCCGGCCCGAAGACGCTGTGGAGGACGTACTCGACCTGAGGATCCGGGTCGCCCCCTCCGGGTGGCGGGCCGCCGCTATCGCAAGCCGCAAGGAAAAGTACTAAGACGGGCACGCATAGATATGTAAGACGTTTCAGCATGTTGCTCCTTCCATGGCACAGCTAGAACTGCGCAAACTGATTTTGTGATCGCTTGACTTGTGGTATCGGCGAAAGTGGTACTCGGTGTCTGCGGCCGATGTTACCCATTGTTGCGTACGGAACGCCATCTGTGGGGGCAGTACCCGAAACACAGAACGAAACTGTGCTTGTTGATTGAGCAAACCAGAGCGGTTACGCTCCGCAATGTGACCCACGGATAGGAGGGGTGCTAGTGCTGAAGAATCACAAGAGGCGCGCGATCCTCATCGCGGCCCTGTTCGGACTTCTGCTTCCCGGGGCTGGGGCGCAAGGCCTGTTCACGGACGCGGAGCGAACGGGAACCATCACGGGAACGGTGGACGGTATTCAGATGGAGTGGCGCACCGTGGAGACCGATACGGCGGAGGGCCCCCAAGGCACGGCCAACTACATCGTGATGATGGACACCATGTACGAGTACACACTGCAGGGCCATCAGGGCGACAATTTGGTGGAGGGCGCGATCGCCATCGTCTTCTCCTCGTTCACCGGGCCCGTGGCCAACTGCCCCTGCCAGCTGACGGGCGAGATCAACTACTGGTCCACCTCGAGTACATTCAACGATCTCTACCTGACGACCGACGCGGTGATCACGGTGCAGGAGGCCGAGGAAATAGCGGAGGGGGTCTGGCGACTTGTCGGCACGGCGGAAGGCCAGCTCGACTACTACGAGAGCCTGATGCGGCCGGAGCCGAGCGGTGAGCCGATCACGGTGACGGTGGAGTTCAGCGTCGACCGCGTGCTGGGCGGGGAGCTGGAGTTCTGAGTAGTCAGAGTCCTGCCTCGCGTCGGGGACCCGAGGAAGGCGGGCGCCCGTGACGGGGTTGTTAGGGGCGCTCCTCGGCGGCCTCGAGCCGAGTTCAGCCTGCCAGTTCGGCAACGCCCCACCGGGGCACGTACATGAGGCTCACCAGCGACTCGACGACCCTTCCAGGTAAGGCCGCGTAGGTGTGAACGCTGTACGGAGCGTCGGCGTCGACTTCGGCCAGCAGGCGCTCCACCCCTCTAGCTTCCGCCCGCTCAGCCACGGCTCGGATCATCGCGTGCGACATCTCCGTGTTCCGCTCCTCCCAGCCGGCGGCCACGCCCACCGCGCCGAGTTCCCGTTCGCGCTCAGCGTTACCCACGTGCACCGGGCAGATACCGACCAGTTTGTCCTCTTCGAATGCGCAGACCGAAAGTTCGGTGTCCAGGTCCTCGTACCCAAGGAAGAGCGAGCGCCGTTCCTCCTCGGAGAGGGCATCGGGGGTCGCGGGATCGAGCCTTGCACCGCGCCCGTAAGCCTCTTCCCACGCCGCCATGATCTCGCCCTCCGAGGCAAGCGCGCGTGCCTCCGCCGGGAGAACCAGGCGCAGTGCTTGGTCCGCGGCTGCTGCCGGAGCCCGGACCAGGTCAGCCACCTGCAGCGCCAACACGTAGACGCCGCGGACGAACAGGAAGCCCAGAGCGTGCAGGTGCGGTAGAAGGGCCGAACCCGACTCGACGGTCACCCGCAGCACCGATGGCCGGTGCGGGGCGAGCGCAGCTTGCGCTTCCGCCAACAGGGTCTCCAGCGCCTCTCCGGCCACTTCGGTCCCTTCGGCGGGTAGGCCCTCGAAGCCCTCGAGGGTCAAGCGGAACGTGCTCGGCTGATAGTGCAGCCGGTTGCGGGCCCACCGGAGCCTGAGCGGGCGCCCGCCCACCGCGAGCTCCACGGCGTCGTCCGATCTGGTCACTTTGTTCCGCACCCCGACAGGCTACCCTCCTGGCCACCGAGACGGCAGAGCGGGCCTGGAAACGCCGGGTAGGCTTGGGGACGATGGAGCTCCTCAACTGCCGGCTGGACGACGCGACCCTGGGGGCGTGGAAGGGGCACTCCGCCCCCGAGGTGCAACCGTTCTTCTGCCGCCGGAGGTTCTCGCTGCCGAGCGCCAGCCGGGCGCGCTGGCTGGACAGGCGCGATGTAGGCACCGCCCTCTCCCCCAGTTCTCACGACACGTTCGCCACCTACGAGGTGACCCGCAGCGCACGCCACCTGCTCCTGCTCGATGAACCCACCTTCCTCTCCTTCCCAGCAGGTGTGCGCTCAGGGCTTCTGCGGGAACAGCTCGAGGTGGGGCGGGGCGGCGTCTTCCAGCTGGCCGACATCGTCGGTCAGCTAACGCCAAGTGAACACGCCCAGCTAACGGACGAATGCTGGCAGGCCAGCAGCCTGCTCGTGTGGTGGCCAGGCCTCTTAGCAACGCTCTCGCCGGCGTCCCAGGCCCGTGTGCTCTCCGCTTTCGCCAGCGAGGACCGGCCGCCCTGCCGGCGCGGCGAGCTCCCGCCCCATGTGTGGCGCGGAGTGCGGCGCCTCCTCCCCGGGGTTGCAGAGTTGGCAGGCACGTTGGCTCTGGATAGCGGACCCAACTGCCTGGGCTCCGTCATCGAGGCGTTCACGGCGGAGCGCCATATGGGGCGTACGGAACGGGAGGAGTTCGAGGTTTGGCTTGACGACTCCCGCCCAATCGCGGGCGATGCGACAGAGCTGGGGACGGTACTTCTCTGGCGCGATGAGCAAGGAGTGCTGCAGCACGCGGCGGTTAGCGTGGGTGCAGGTTTCGTTTTCCACAAGGAGGCGCAGACCTGGTGGTCTCCGTGGCAGGTGGTGCGGCTTGCCGAGGTTACGGAGCGTTGGCAGGCTGCGGGTGCCCTGACCTGCGTAAGGCTCGCGCGGTACGGGTGAGCCTAGGGCATCCTGAGCGCCCGCCATGGAACCGGGGCTGACCCAAGCCCAGAGACGATCAGGACCTAGCCCGCGTTACCGGTAAACGCTGCTTCTGTGACCGACCAGAACGACCACCACGATCAGCCGGGAATCGTCGATCGTATAGATGATGCGGTAGTCGCCTACGCGAACCCGGTATGCATCTCGTCCTGACAGCTTACGTGAGGAGGGTGGTCGCGGTTCGCGTGCAAGTAGCGCAAGTGCACCTCGAACGCGCTCGGCAGCGCCGGGGGCAAGCTTGCGCAGTGCGCGTAGGGCAGCAGGCCTGAACTCGAGCCGGTACATCAGGTCCAGCCGAGATCAGACTTCACCTGCTCCCATGGGATGTTCTCGCCTTCCTCTTCCATGGCCGCGTCGAACGCTCTGATGTCCTCCAGCTCTTCGATGGCGTTGAGCAGTTCTTGGTGCCGTTCAGGACTTATCAGCACGCCGGCCGGCTTGCCGTACCGCTCGATAAGAACGTCCTCCTGGCGGGAGTCCTCCAAGATTTTCGCAAGGTTGGTGCGAGCGGTGCTGACGTCCACGGTGTTCATGGCGAGATGATACAAAAACGCAGCAATGTTGTACATCACCCGTGTTACAACTCAGCGCTGCCCTCAGAACTCACGGACGCTAGCCGCCCAGTAGTGCGCCTGCGCCCCCCTGAGCGGCGCCGGCCCAACCGTCGCCGTCGGGATCGCCGGCGTAGCGGCTCTCGGCCAGGGCGATGGCGGCCTCCACCAGCGCCTGATCTACTCGCATGGGCCGAGCATACCCACACAGGAGCGCAGGACTGGCAACCGCTCGGCCGAAGTACTATGGTTAGGCACCTCATCAAGGAAGGGAAGTGACCCTATGATTGCCGTCACCGGAGTAACCGTCGTCCGTCACGCCAACAACATGACTTGCTTCGAAGGAGCTTCCCACCTTGAATCACCAGATCCGTCCGCTAGAAGCGGAGGACTACCCGGCAGTAACTAGGATCTACAACGCACAGAACGAACCGCACCACCAGACCACCGAGCAGGAGCTGCGCGGTTCCTACGAGCGCGCGCAGCAGCGTAGCTACTTCCGCCTCCTGACCGCCGTGGAGGACGGTGAGGTCGGCGCCTACGCCCAGTTCGGCGAACGCGCGGGCGACAACCCGCCCGGCAAGTACTGGGCCTGGTTCTTCGTGCACCCCGATCGCGTAGGCCAAGGTCTCGACACCGCGCTTTACGACGCGGCGCTGGAGACCCTGGCTGACCGCGACCCCAAGAGCCTCTGGACCTGCATCCGCGAGGACTTCGTGCCCGCCGCCGCCTACCTGCGCGAGCGCGAGTACGAGGAGCAGTTCCGCTCCTGGGGCGCCAACCTGGACCTGGCCGGCTTCGACCCTGCCGAATTCCAGCCGTATAGAAGCGCGTTGGCGGAGCGCGGCATCGAGCTGCGCACCTACGCGGAACTCGCCTCCGACCCGCAGCGCGACGCCAAGTTGGCGGAGCTGCAGGCGGAGCTCGAGGAGGATGCCCCGCACCACGAGCCGATCATCCCCAAGCGCCACCCCACGCCGCAGAACCCGAAAGTGCTGCTGGGTAGCTACGTGGTGGCCGTGCATGAGGGACGGTACGTGGGCATGGCCAGCCTCACGGGCCAGAAGAACTGGCCCAAGGTGCCCGGCAGCGGCCTCACCGGCGTGCGGCGCGAGTACCGCGGCCAGGGCATAGGCACGGCGTTGCTGGCCCACACATCCACCTGGGCCAAGGAGCAAGGCTACGAAGAGGTCAACGGCGGTGGCGCGGGAGAGAACGCTCCCATGCTCAAGATCATCCGCCGCGTGGGCTTCGACGTGGAGCCGGCCTGGATCACCTTCGCCAAGTACCTGTAATCAGGTCCCTTCCGGGGGGTGCGCGAACTCGCGCATCCCCCGCGTACCCCCGCGCGGCGAGCAGGACCCGCCGCGCGGCACTGGAGTGCACACACGTTGAATAGATCCGACGCCGTATCCGACCTGGCGTTCCTGGAGCAGGCGCTCGAGGAACGCTTCGCCTACCTGAAGACCCCCGTGGGAGATCACGGGGTGGTGGACCGCCGGGCGCTGTTCCAGGCCCTGCGCCAGCGTCTGCCCGCCACGCTCGAGCCGGCCTGGCTCGGCCTGGAGCTCCAGAAGCTCCTCGCCCACTTCATCGACGGCCACGCTGCCACGAACGTGCCGCCCTCCCCGGCGGGGTTCCTCCCGTTCCTCACGGGCGCGGTAAGCAACCCGCCGGGGGATGCACAGAGCGGCGCACCGGGCGAGGCATCCGCGAACGCATTGGTGGCGTTCCAGCCGGACCGGTCCGGGTTCTTGGACCCAGGGCACCCATTCCTGTTAGCCATCGACGGGCTACCGGCCGAGAGGTGGCTCGAAGGCGCCGCGCGTTACGCTCCAAGAGGCTCCCCGCAGCTGGTGCAGCGCGAATCGCGCCGCTGGCTGCGCGCGGTGGGCCGGCTCCGCGAGGATCTGGGGCTGCCGCAACTTGACGCGGTGGAGGTGATGCTGGGAGATGCGGAGCGCTCCTCGGTACGTACGCTGCGCCTGCCCGTGACTGAGCGCGCGCCGCAGTTCGGGGTGTGGCCGCGCCGGGAGTCCGCGCTGCTGGACGGCAACGTGGGCTACTTGCGCCTCGAGCAGATGCGGCCCGCTGCGGCGGACGACGTACGCGCGGGCCTGGAGCGCTTCGCGGATGCCGAGGCCCTGATTGTGGACGTGCGCGGCAACGGCGGCGGCACCCGGGACGCGTTGCTAGCGCTGTTACCGGCCCTGCTGCCGGAGGCCGCCAGCCCACGGGTGGTGAACGTTGCGGCATACCGAACCTGGGAGGGCTTCCCCCAAGATCACCTGGCGGCCCGCCACCTCTACCCCATCGAGTCCACGCCGTGGCAACCGCGGGAACGCGCTGTGCTGGACGCGTTCATGCGGGGCTTCTCGCCGGAGTGGCGCCCGCCCGTGGACGAGTTCAGCTGCTGGCACGCGATGGTCGTCTCACCTACGCGGCCCCCGGCGCCCCGATATCACGAGCGCCCCGTGGCGGTTCTGATGGACGCCAGCTGCTTCAGCGCCACCGACGTCTTCCTCTCGGCCCTCAAGGGCCTCCCTAACGTGCTGCTGGTGGGTGAGCCCAGCAGCGGGGGCAGCGCCCGCGCGCAGGTGGTGGAGTTGCCCAACTCCGGCATCAAAGCGCGCTTCGCGTCGATGGCCTCGTTCCAGGCTTCGGGCGAACTGTTCGACGGCCGGGGCGTCCAACCGGACGTTATGGTCACGCCGGACCCCGCTTACTTCCTGGAAGGCGGCCGGGACCTCGTTCTAGAGCGCGCGCAGCTACTTGTGCTCGACCGCACGCGCGCCTGAGCGCCTCCCCTAGCGAGAGGGCCTTCCCTATCGCGCTTGACATCAGCATCCTTACCATCCTATATAGATAGACAAGACACACGGTAACGGAACGGGACGTAGCCATGAGCCAGATGTCCACGGACGCGAAACGCGGCACCATCGACCTAGCCATCCTCGCCACCCTCGAGCACCAGGCGCGCTACGGGCTCGAGATCTTGGATGAAGTGCAGCGCGCCACGGGCGGCGCGCTCGCCTTCAAGGAGGGCAGCCTCTACCCCGCCCTGCACCGACTGGTGAAGCAACACTGGGTGGAGACCAGGTGGGCGGAGAGCGACACGGGCGGCGCGCCCCGCAAGTACTACGAGCTTACGGATGACGGCCGCGCGGCCCTGAAGCGCAAACGCGAGGAGTGGCGCAGCGTGCGCGACGCCATGGAAGCGTTCCTCACGGCCACCGCATGAGTACGCTCGACCGCTACATCCGCCGCGCCACCGCCGGCCTTCCCAGCCGCACCAGGCTGGACACCGCCGCGGAGCTGCGGGTGCATCTCAACGAGCGCGTCGAACGGTACGTTCGTCAGGGCTTCGCGCGTGACGAGGCCGAACACCTGGCCGTGCAGCAGATGGGCCCCTCCGAGCCGGTGAACCGCAGCTTCCTCGGCCACATCTTCACGCGCCGCATCGGCTGGGTGATCCTCGGCCTGCTGCTGGTCGGCATAGGTGCGTGGCTGAGCCGCAACTACCTCTTCGCTCCGGCCGAGGAGGCGCGCCATTACACCCTGACCGCGGAAGATCTGACGCCCTTGCTCGGCGACTTCGAGGCCGTGCAGGTGACCCTCCCACGCGAAGCGAGAACTTTCAGCTTCGCCATCTCAATCGGTTCTGATCCGCAATTCCAGGGGTCGACCAACCTCACGGAGCGCGCGGCGGGCCTGCGCCCGAATCAGCGCCTGCAGATGCCCATGTCCATCGGCTTCCCTAACCCTGGGCTCCACCAGGGAAGGTGCGACGAGGGCTGGCGGCCGTTCCGCCTCTCCAACGATCCCGGTTCCTGGGGCGGGGGCTGCCTCGAAGTACCCGCCACCCAGGGCAGCTGGCGTCACCTCTCGGCGGATGGGCTCGAGATCGACTACGACACCTGGCAGCCCCTGCTGATATACCAACCGCAAGTTCAGGTCGACACCCTGCCCGAGGGGGTGCGTCCGATAGTGCAGATGCCGGACGGCTACGTGATCACCGCGGACCCGGAGACCTGGCTCATCCTGTACAGCCATGTGTCGCGCACGTCGATGGACGACATCGGTCCGCTGCCGCCGGTGCCCTCGGTGCAGGACGTGATGGACCAGTACTGGTGGCTAGCCAGCGACCTGGACGGCTTCCGTAGGATCCCCCCGCCGGCGAACCGGCCGGCCGAACCTTGAGCCGTCCTTCACGGACGTGCCCTCTGCCCCCGGTGAGTCCGTGTTACTTGCCATAATCTTCACATGCTCGGATTGGCACGAGGCAAGGTACACCTAGTCCCTCATCAGATGGAGTGGGCACGACTGTTCTCCGGCGAAGCGGCTAGGCTACGCGCGGCGCTCGGCGGCCGCGCGCGGCGCATAGAACACGTAGGCAGCACCTCCATCCCCGGCCTAGAGGCCAAACCGATCATCGACATCGTCATCGCGGTGGACTCCTTCCCGGCCGCCTCTCAACTGGTGCCCCAGCTGGAAGCGCTGGGCTACGCCCGTCGCCCCGAGGGCGATCTCGAGAGCCGCCTCTTCCTTACCAAGGGTCCCGATCACGCCGTCACGCACCACCTCTCCCTTATGGAGGAGGGGTCGCCCTCCTGGGTGGATCACGTGGACTTCCGCGACTTCCTGAGGGCCAGCGCCTGGGCGCGCAACCAGTACCTGACCCTAAAGCGTGTACTTGCCGCCTCCTACGCGGACGACCGGCCCGCCTACACGGCCAAGAAGGCCGACTTCAT
Source organism: uncultured bacterium (assembly GCA_964467885.1). GTDB lineage: Bacteria > Deinococcota > Deinococci > Deinococcales > Trueperaceae > JAAYYF01. The sequence continues at coordinate 13,089 of CAYXUE010000061.1, forward strand.
CAGGCACATCCTCGATCAGGCACGCACGGTGCAGCAGGCCTAGCGACTCCCAGCGGAATCCGCGCCGGCCAGCCGCCTACCGGCGGTTAGTTACACTCGGGCCGTGGCGCAGCTCCCGCCTAACACCACCCTGGGGCAGCGACTCCTGGCCCTGCGCGAGGCGCGCCGTCTGTCGCTGCGCACCCTCGCCGAGCGCGTGGGCCTGTCGGCCTCGTTCCTCTCGCAGGTGGAGCGCGACGAGACGAGCCCCTCCATAG
>CAYXUE010000062.1:0-13298 GCA_964467885.1 uncultured bacterium
GCGTCTGCATCTACAACGGCGACCTGCGCCTCAGCACGGACCGCACCGACCTGACCTACTACCCGGTGCCCGTCAAGGACCTCCTGGCAGGCGTCGACGCCAAGGGCAAGATAAAGGAGTACATCGCCAACATGAGCTACGTTGGCGTGGTGGCGCACCTGCTGGGGGTGCCGCTGAAGGTGGTGCGCGAGGCGCTGACGCATCACTTCGGGCAGGGATCCAAGCTGGTGGACTCCAACTTCGAGGTCGTGCAGCTGGCTCACGCCTGGGCCAGCGAGAACCTCCCCAAGAACGACCCGTACACCGTGGAGCCCATGGACGCCACTGAGGGCCTCATCCTCATGACCGGCAACGAGGCCGGCGCCCTGGGAGCCGTCTTCGGCGGCGTCAGCGTGGCTGGCTGGTACCCCATCACGCCCTCCACCAGCTTCATCGACGCGCTGAGCGACTTCCTCGGCAAGCTGCGGCGCTCCGCTGATGGCCGCGCCACCTATAGCGTCATCCAGGCCGAGGACGAGCTGGCCGCCATCGGCATGGTGATCGGTGCCGGCTGGGCCGGCGCGCGCGCGGTGACGGCCACCAGCGGCCCGGGCCTTTCCCTCATGGCCGAGTTCCTCAGCCTGGCCTACTACGCGGAGGTGCCCGCCGTGCTGTGGGACATCCAGCGCGTGGGCCCCAGCACCGGCCTGCCAACGCGAACGAGCCAGGGTGACGTGGGATTCGCCTACACCATCGGCCACGGCGACACCAAGCACGTGCTGCTCTTCCCCTCCTCCATAGAGGAGTGCTTCGAGTTCGGCTACAAGGCGCACGACCTGGCCGACACGCTGCAGACCCCCGTGCTGGTGCTGTCGGACCTCGACCTCGGCATGAACAACTGGATGGGCCAGCCGTTCGACTACCCGGGTGAGCCCATGCAGCGGGGCAAGGTGCTGAACGCCGAGCAGCTGGCCGAGGTGGCGGACTGGGCGCGCTACAAGGACGTGGACGGCGACGGCATCACCTACCGCACGCTGCCCGGCAACACCAACCCCGCCAGCGCCTGGTTCGGACGCGGTACGGGCCATGACGAGTTCGCCCGCTACTCCGAGCGGCCCGACGACTGGGAGAGGAACATGGCGCGCCTCAAGCGCAAGTTCGACACGGCGCGCGAGTACGTGCCCGGACCCGTCATCGACGAGGTGGAGGGCTCGCAGCTGGCCATCGTGGCCTACGGCTCCACCCGCTACGCCATCGAGGAGGCGCGTGACCAGCTGGCCGAGCAGGGGGTGAGCACCAGCTTCATGCGCATCCGTGCGCTGCCCATCGGCCAGGAAGTGCGCGACTTCGTGGCCCGCCACGAGAACGTGGTGCTGATAGAGATGAACCGCGACGGCCAGCTGACCGCCATCCTGCGCGACGAGCTGCCCGAGTACGCCGCCCGCATACGCCCCCTGGCGCATCTCGACGGCATGCCGCTGACCGCGGCGTGGGTCGTCGAACGGCTCGCCCCCTACCTGGGCGGAGCCAAGGAAGGAGCCTGAAGATGGACCGCGCTCCAAGAGTGAACGCGTTGGGCCTGACCAAGGCCGACTACGCCGCCGCCCCCTCCACCCTCTGCAAGGGTTGCGGCCACAACTCCGTGGCCGCGCAGCTCATACAGGTGGCATACGAACTGAACCTCGAGCCGCACGACGTGATCAAGCTATCGGGCATCGGCTGCTCCAGCAAGTCGCCCGCCTACTTCCTGGGCCAGTCGCACGGCTTCAACTCCCTGCACGGCCGCATGCCCTCCTTGGGCACGGGCGCGCTGCAGGCCAACCACGCCGTGCGCGCCATCGGCATCAGCGGTGACGGCGACACCGGCTCCATCGGGCTCGGCCAGTTCAAGCACATGATGCGCCGCAACGTTCGCATGCTCTACATAGTCGAGAACAACGGCGTCTACGGCCTGACCAAGGGCCAGTTCTCCGCAACGGCGGACCGCGGGCAGCATCTCAAGTACGCGGGTACCAACCCGTTCCCCGCCATCGACATCTGCACGGAGGCCCTCACCGCCGGTGCCGGCTTCGTGGCGCGAGCCTTCGCGGGCGACGCCAAGCAGGTGCGCGAGGTCATCAAGGCCGGCCTCTCGTTCCGCGGCACGGCCGTCATAGACATCATCAGCCCCTGCGTGGCCTTCAACGACGGGCCGGAGTCCACCAAGAGCTACGCTTACGGCCGCGAGCACCAGGTGGCGCTGCAGGAGATCGGCTTCTTCCCGGCGCAGGACGAGATCACCGTGGCCGACTACGGCCCCGGGGAGTTCCAGGTGGTGGAGCTGCATGACGGCTCGCGCATGACGCTCCGCAAGTTGGAGGCCGACTACGAGCCCAACGACGCCACCACCGCCATCACCCGCATCCGCCGCGCCGAGGAGGCGGGCGAGCTGCTCACGGGCATCCTCTACTACGACGCGGAGCGCCCCTCGCTGGCGGAGGTAAGCGAGCTGCCCAGCACGCCCCTCTCCATGCTGCCCGACGACGAGCTGAGGCCCAGCGAGAGCGAGCTGACCGAACTGCTGGCTGGTTACGCCTGAGAGCCAGGAGCGGGGAACGGGTGGGGCGTCTGAGGATCGCGCTCGTCACCGAGACCTTCCTCCCGAAGGTCGACGGCGTGGTCACTCGCTTGGTGGCCACCCTGCCCGAGCTCGCGGCGCGGGGGCACGAGGTGCTGGTGCTGGCGCCGCCCGGCGCGCCCGAGGAGTTCGCGGGCCACAGGGTGCTGAGCGCGCCCGGCATCCCCTTCCCCTGGTACCCGGAGCACACCGCCGCGCGGCCCTCCTCCGCGCTGGCGACCGAACTGCTGGAGTTCCAGCCCGACGTGGTGCACGTCGTGAACCCCGTCTTCTTCGGCGCCTGGGGCACCTGGGTGGCGCGCCGCAACCGGCTGCCGCTACTGGCCAGCTTCCACACCGACCCCAAGGTGGTGCAACGCCTCAAGTTGGGCTGGTTCCAGCGGCCGCTGGAGACCATCGACCGCGAGCTCCACAACCAGGCGCACGTGAACCTGGCCACCAGCCCTCAGATGGTGGAACTGGCGCGCGGTTTGGGGATCAGGCGCATGCGCCTGTGGCCCAAGGCGGTAGACAGTCAGCGCTTCCACCCAACCGCGGCCACGGCGGGCATGCGGGCCAAGCTCACGGGCGGTCAGCCGGAGGCTCCTCTGGTGGTCTACGCCGGCCGCGTGTCGTTCGAGAAGCGGGTGGACGTCTTCGCCGAAGCCGTCAAGGACCTGGGAGCCAGTGAGGCGGGCCGCCACGTGCGTTTCGCGGTGGTGGGCGAGGGGCCGGCCCTCGAGTGGCTGCAGGAGGAGCTGAGCGCCACCCCCACGGTGTTCACGGGCTTCCTGGACGGCGCCGAGCTGGCGGACGCCTACGCCAGCGGCGATCTGTTCGCCTTCCCCTCCGACTCCGAGACCCTCGGCTTCGCGGCCATCGAGGCCATGGCGGCCGGCGTGGCGGTGGTGGCGGCGGACGCCGGCGGCATACCGCACATAGTGAAGCAGGGCGAGAACGGCGTGCTAGTGCCGCCGGGCGACGGTCAGGCGCTGGCCGCCGCGCTACTGGAACTCGTGCACGACGAACCGCGCCGCACACGACTGGCGCGCGCGGGGCGGGCGGAGGCCGAGCGCTGGTCCTGGTCGTCGGCCACCGAAGCGCTGATCATGCGCTACCGCCAGGCCATCCGTGTGAGAGACCTAGCGCAGTCCCAACGCCAGGCCCGGGGTCAACCCCAACGACAGCCCGCCTGAGTGGCGAGCGGGGCGCCTACTGCTCCCGGCCGCGTGCTCCCGGGACCGAGCCTGTCCCTCGCGTCCGCGCCCAGGCTGCGGTGCGGCCCTCACGCCTGCTCCAGGAACAACGCTCTGAACTCCGCCACGCGCCGGGTCTCCACGTTGGCCACCACGACGTCGCCTGGCTCCAGGGTGGTATCGCCCTTGGGGAAGACGGTGCGGCCCGAGCGTCTTATGCCCACCACCACGGAGTTGGGCGGCAGCTGGGCCTCGCGCAGCGTGTGGTGCGCCAGGGGGGAGGTAGGGTGCACGCGCACCTCCACGATCTCCTGGCCGGTGAGGTCGCGCAGGCGCAACTCCTCGTTGGCCACGTCGCGGGCGCGCTCGCGCTCCAACGCCTGGTAGTAGCCGCGCACCAGGTTCGATTGCGTCACCAGGCCCAACGCGCGGCTCGGATCGTGCGGCGACACCACGGGCATGACGGTGACGCCCAGGCGTGCCATGCGCTCCAGCGCCTGGCCGGCGCTCTCGTCCGGCCGCGCCAGGGGAGGGTCCGTCCGCATGATCTCGGCCAGGGGCGTGGTGGCCGGCAAGCCCTCCCGGCGCGCGCCCTCGAGGTCCGGCAGTGTGATGATGCCTGCCACCTCGCCGGCGTGCCCGCGCGGCGAGACCAGGAACTTGGTCTCGCCCAGTGTGGCGGTCCTCTCAAGCACGTCGCCCAGGGTCTGCTCGGCGTAGATGGTGGGCAACTCCGGATCCATGAGCTCCTGCACGCTTACCGTCTGCAACAGGTCAATCTCGCGCAACCTGTGCAGCGTACGGCCCGTTCGCGAGAGCATGACGTTGTAGATGGACTCCTGCCGCATGACGTCGCTGATGAGCGTGGAGATGACCGCGGCCAGCAGCAGCGGCAGGATCAGGGCGTAACTGCCGGACAACTCGAAGACGATGACGATGCTGCTCATGGGCGCGTGGGTCACGCCCGACATGACGGCCGCCATGCCCACCAGCGCGTAGGCGCCCGGCGCCAGGCCTAGCTCCGGGAAGAGGGGCGCCACCAACTGACCGAAAGCGGCCCCCACACCCGCCCCGATGAAGAGCACGGGCGCGAAGATACCGCCCGAGCCCCACGAGCCGAACGAGGCGCCGCTGGCCAGGACCTTCGCCACCACCCACAGTAGGATCAGCGCGGTGGGCGCGGCGTTGCCCTGCAGCAGCTCACCTATCGTGTCGTAGCCGCGGCCCAGCACGCGCGGCACCACCAGCGCGATGAGACCCACCGCCAGGCCGCCCACGGCGGGCCGGATCATCGGAGGTAGCTTCAGGCGGCCGAAGAGGGTCTCCGAGCCCACGAAGGCGCGCGTGAAGCCCAGGGAGACGAAGGCGCACACCAGACCCAGCAAGAGGTAGAGCGGCAGCTCCAGCGGCGAGGCCAGGCCGTAGTCGGGCACGGGGAAGGCGGGAGCGTCGCCCAGGATGGCGCGCGAGACGGCCGTGGCTGTGACCGCCCCGATGACGATGGAGGAGAAGTAGCGCGCGCGGACCTCTCCCAGGATGACCTCCACGGAGAAGAGCACGCCCGCGATGGGAGTGTTGAAGGTGGCGGCGATGCCGCCGGCCGCGGCCACCGCCACCAACGTCCGCCGGCGCTCGTCGTTCAGCTTCAGGGGCGTGGCGATCATGGACGACACGGCGGCGCTGAGTTGCACCACCGGCCCTTCCGTCCCGAGAGAGCCACCGCTGCCGATGGTGAGGATGCTGGCCAGCGGCCGCCAGAAGGCCAGCCGCCGCGGCACGTGGCCGCCCAGGTTGGAAACCGCGTACATGACGGCGGGGATGCCGGACCCGCGCGACTCGGGCGAGAAGCGCACCACGATGGGCGCCACCAGCAGGCCGCCTACGGTCGGGGCGAGCAGGATGGCGGCCGCACCCAGGTAAGGACCCAGTAGGGCGGGCAGCGAGGCGAGGGTGTCGCCCGTCATGCGCACGCTCACGTCGAAGGCCACGGCCGCCAGACCCGAGAGCGCCCCCACCACGCCCGCCGTGAGGATCACGGACATGGCCTCCCGCGGGCGACCCGCGGGCAGCAGGTTCCCCAGGTAGTGAAGGGGTGAGCGGCGGCTCACGGTTCAGCCGGGCCGCGGCATGTACAGGACTGTGATGGGGCGGACTCGCTCATGTTCGCGTGGCCACCGAGGGTTCGTCGATCTCGCCATCCGGGCTGGTCATCCGTGCCTAACATCCTAGCCTCAGCGTCCCTCCCGAGCCCACCGCGGACCCGGTGTTAGCATCTGTCCGTTGAACCGCGCCCTCGTCGCCCTCTACGTTCCCGCCGCCCTGCTGTCGTTCTGCCGCGGCCTGCTCGTACCCACCTTGCCCGTGTTCGCGGACTCCTTCGGGATCTCCATCGCCCTCGTGGGCCTGGTGCTGGCGGCTGAAGCTACCGGAATGCTGCTGGCCGACGCCCCGGCCGGCTTCCTCGTCAGCCGCATGCAGCCCAAGAGAGCCATGCTCCTCGGTGTGGGGACGGTGGGCTTAGGCGTGCTGGGCACGGCCCTGGCGCCGCAGCTGTGGATGGTGTTCATCACTCTGGGACTGACCGGTGCGGGCAGTTCGCTCTGGAACCTCTCGCGCCATGCCTACCTCACGGGCGCCACCCGCAGCCACAATCGGGGGCGCACCATGGGCGTCTTCGGGGGCGTTTCGCGCCTGGGTCACTTCGTGGGTCCGGCCGTGGGCGGCGCCGTGGCGCTGGCATGGGGCATAAGGGCGCCCTTCTTCCTCTACCTGGCCGTGGTGGCGGTGGCCCTGGTGCTCATCGCCCTGCTGCTGCCACCGGAGGAGCGCCCGGGCGGCGCCAGCGTGCGCCGCGGGAGCGGAGAGACGCGCGCTGCCCTGCGCGCGAGCGTGCCTTCCCTGCTCAACGTGGGCACCGCCCAGGTGATGGTGCAGATGCTCCGGGCGGGCCGAACCGTGCTCGTGCCGCTCTACGGGACGCAGGTGCTGGGGCTGGACGTAGCAAGTGTAGGGCTCATCGTCAGCGTGGCCAGCCTCATCGACTTCTCGCTCTTCTACCCGGCCGGACTGGTGATGGACCGCCTGGGTCGCAAGGCGGCCATAATCCCCAGCTTCATCCTGCAGGGCGCCGCCATGGCGCTACTGCCGCTGACGGGGAGCTTCACGTCGCTCCTGCTCGTTGCCGCGCTCGGCGGGCTCGGCAACGGCCTCTCCACCGGCACCATGATGACGCTCGGCTCGGACCTGGCGCCCCGCGAGGCGCTCGCCGAGTTCCTGGCGCTCTGGCGCCTGGTGGGCGACGTGGGCTTCGTGGGCGGACCCATGCTGGTGGGCTTCGTGGCGCAGGCGGCGGGTCTCGGCGTCTCGGGAGTTGCGCTGGGCGCCCTGGGAGCGGGCGCCGCCACCTGGTTCGCCTACCGCGTGCCCGAGACCTTGCGGAAGCGGGAACCCGAGCAGCCGGCCACGGGTTAGCCGCGCGGGCTCAGGCGCCCCAGGTCAGTTCCAGCACCCTCACCCAGTTGCGCCAGGCGAGCTTCTCGATGAGTTCTTCCCCGTAGCCGGCTGTCCGTAAGGCCTCGAGCAGCCTTGGTAGGCCCGTGGCGTCACCGATCTCGCTGGAGATGGGCGCGCCGTCGAAGTCGGAGCCGAAGGCCACGCCGTCCTCGCCCAACTTCTCCAGCAGGTGATCCAGGTGGCGCACCATCACGTCCAGCGGCAACGCCTCGTCGCGCGAGCCTTCGGGCGAGAGGAAGCCGACGGCGAAGTTGAGGCCGACCACCCCGCCCGAGTCGCGCACCGCCGTCAGCTGGTCGTCCGTCAGGTTGCGTGTCGAGGGGCAGATGGCGTGGGCGTTCGAGTGCGTGGCCACCAGCGGCGCGTCCGACAGCGCGGCCACGTCCCAGAAGCCCCGCTCGTTCATGTGCGAGAGGTCGAGCATGATCCGCAGCTCGTTGCAGCGCTTCACCAGCGCGCGGCCGTGGCCCGTGAGGCCGGGTCCGGTGTCCGGGCTCGCGGGGAAGGCGAACGGCACCCCTTCGGCGAACAGCGTGGGGCGGCTCCACACGGGCCCCAGCGACCGGAGCCCCGCCGCGTGATACACGTCCAGCGCTGACAGGTCCGGGCCGATGGCCTCGGCGCCCTCGAAGTGGAGGATGCCGGCCATCACCTCCTCCTCCAGGCATCGCCTGAGCTCCTGCGCGCTGCGCACCAGCCGGAAGCGCCCGCCAGGATCGGCAGCCCAGCCGAGGAGGGTGGCCACGGCGGCGTTCGTGTGACGCACGGCGTCCGAGTGCTCGATGGCGCCGAACGGCGGCGGCACCGGCAGGCCTTCCACCTCGTTCAGGTGGGCCCAGGGCGCGCTCAGCTCCGGGCCCGGCGTGAAGACGGCGAAGAAGCCGCCGGCCAGCCCGCCCTCCTTGGCGCGCACGTAGTCGATGTGACCGTCCTCCTGGCGCGCGAAGAAGTCGCGGCCGGGGTCGGCCAGGTGCTTGAGCACGGTGTCGTTGTGGCCGTCGAATACGGGGATCATCGCATCAGGCTAACAGTCGGCGGCGCTGCGCGCGCTCAGTCACGCAGGTCGGCGCCCGCCAGGTCGAGGCGGAACCAGGGCACGCCCACCGGCGCGGCCGACAGGCGGGCCGATCGCGCTACGGCGAAGCGCGGGTAGTAGAGGGTGATCACGGGCAGGTCAGTCAGTACCGCCTCGGCCACGTCCAGGTAGTCGGCGCTGCGCACAGCCTCGCTCGTGGAGTTGCGCGCCTCCTGCAGCAGGGCGTCCACCGCCGCCACGCGGTAGCGCGAGGCGTTGCCTTGTGGGATGTTGCCGGAGTGGAACACCCGGTGCAGCGTCTGATCCGGATCGAGCGTGGGAGTGCTCCAGCGAGCCAGGTAGAGCTGCAGCTCCGGGCTCTCGAGCTGCTGCTGGAACCTGTCCGGCTCGTGCACGCGCAGCTCCAGCGTCACGCCGACGTCGGCCAGCATGCGCCGCAGCTCCAGTGCCACCACCTCCAGTTCGGGGTCGCTCTCCAGGTCCAGGGTGAGGGTCAGTTCCTGGCGTCCCGCCTCCGCCAGCAGGCTGCGAGCGGCCTCCGGCTCGTAGGGGTAGGCCTCCTCCGAGAGGGCGGGCGCAAGCCGCACGGTGGGCGGCAGGACCGCGCTGGCTGGCAGTGCGGAGCCGCTGGGCAGGGCGTCAACGAGGGAGCCTTTGTCGATGGCGAGCGCCAGCGCCTGCCGCACTTCCACCTCGGCTAGGGCAGCATGCCGAGCGTTCATGCCCAGGTGCACGGCGCTCCAGCCGGTCCTGAGTTCCAGCTCGGCCGACCCGTCGCTGAGGGCTGCGGCGCTGCCGAACGCGTGCGGCGCCAGACCTACCGCCAGGTCGACTGCGCCGGTGCCCAGGCCCTCCAGCAGCGCGTCCGTGCTGAGGCCCACCAGCAGTTCGAGCTCGGGAATCGGCGGCGGATCGCCCCGGTGATCGGAGTTGGCGCGGAGCAGGAGCCGTTCGGAGGGGAGCCACTCGACCAACTCGAAAGGACCGGAGCCCACTGGCTCCACCGCCAGGTCCCGGCCGCGGCCGCCCGGAACGATGGCGGTGGCCGGGTGGGCTAGGTGCGCCGTGAGGGGCGCGAAGGGCTCGGAGGTCTCCACCACTACCGTAAGCGCGTCCTGCACCTCTACGGCCGTGACGGTCTCCAGGAGCGCGCCGGCGGGCCTCTCCTCCCGTAGTGCTAGGAAGCGCAGGAGGGACGCCTGCACCGCGGCGGCGTCCAGCGGCGCGCCGTCGCTGAACGTCACGTCGGGCACGAGCCTCACCCGCAACCTGGTGGCGTCGGCGTACGACCACTCCGCCGCCAGGCGCCCTTCCACCTGCCCTTCGGGGGAGATGTCGAACAGCGTGTCGTAGACCTGGTTGGTGACGAGGAGCGCACTGGTCGAGGTGGCCGCGGCCGGATCGAGCGAGCCGGGGTCCTCGGGGATGGCAACCGTAAGCCGGACCTGAGCGGTCGCTGAGGTCAGTAGGAGTAGCAGCAAGGTGGTGGCAGCCGCCCGGAGCAGGTTCACGACCAGGATGCTATACAGTGCGGGCCTCGACGTCATGTGCCGAGTAGCACGGCCGAACACGCGCCAGTGTATGCTCTTCTCAGAACCCTCGTGAGGACCGGGTAAGATGCGGCCCACGACTTCCGGAAGGCGGTGGTACGCATGGCGAGACTCAACAGCGAACATCAGGTGCGCCGGCACCACCGCGAGGGCTGAACCACCAGCCGCTCGACCGTCATCCCACATCCTGAGCGGGCCGCCGACGCCGGTCGGACCGACCCCGACCCCGGCCCTCACTCGGCCGTGCGCCCTGACCTGCCGCACCCTGTACGTGCGGTGCAGGCTAGGCGTGCTAACGGTTAGCTACCCATACACACCTGGAGGAAGACCCTGAAGTACGACGAAGAGCACTGGCTGGACGACGCGGAGGTCGACGGTGTCGACTCCCGCGGACGAGCGATACGGCAGCCGCGTCGCAAGGTGCGGCGCAAACCGAAGGCGAGGAGAACTGCTGGCGAGCTGCTGGCCGAGGGTAAGACAGGCTCGGGGGACGGCGAGGCCGTCTTCGCCGACCCGGACCTGGAGGGTCTGCGGCGGAAGGGCCTGATCGACGAGCTGGTGGGGCAGGTCAAGGGCGGCAAGGAAGCCACCGTCTACCTCATGCGCCGTGGCGACGAGCTGGTGGCCGCCAAGGTCTACGCCGACCTGGAGTCGCGCTCGTTCCGCAACGACGCCGCCTACTGGAGCGGCGTGCACGTCGCCGACAAGCGCGTGGAGCGCGCCATCCGCAACAGATCGCGCATGGGGCGGGCGGCCCAGCACGGCATCTGGGTCATGCGCGAGTACGCCAACCTGTGGCGCCTGCACGAGGCGGGGCTACCCGTGCCGAAACCACTGGTGGGCCCCTCCGTGAAGGATTGCGCCGAGGCGGGCGCCGTGGTGCTGATGGAGTTCATCGGCAAGGGCGAGGTGCCGGCACCTCGCCTCTCCGACGTGAAGCTTGAACCGGAGGAGGCCCGGCCGCTCCTGGACCTCAGCATCGCGATCCTCATGCAGCTGGCCCGCATGGGCCTGGTGCACGGCGACTTCTCCGCCTACAACCTTCTGCTGCATGACGAGCGCGTGGTGCTCATAGACGTGCCGCAGATACTGGACGTGCGGAGCGCCGAGACGGAGGCCGTGGAGCTGCTGCGGCGCGACGTGACCTCGCTCCTGAGCTCGTTCAGGCGCCACCGCGTGGAGGTCGATGCCGCCGAGCTCGAACGTCGGGCGGTGGCGGAGCTGCGCGCCAGGGCCAAGGGGGGATAAAGAACTCTGTAATAGTGGGACCGGTAACTTAGCAACGACACCCGGGCGCCGCCCGAGCGGAACTGGCGAGGGCGGCGACCACGAGCGGCGCCGGCTGCGGGGTCGAGAAGAGAGAACGATGAGCGATGCGACTTCAGGCTCCATGACTCCCGTGAGCGGGGACGCGGCCAGCAAAGCCACGCTGGCGTGGGAGTCCAGGTCGAAGGCGCCTGCCGATGCCTTGGTCCTGGCGCGTGAAGCCTTGCAGGAACGGCCGGGGGGCGCCGTGAGCGCGCTGGCCCTGGCCACGGTGGCCGTTGCCAGCGCCCAGATGAACGAACCGGAGGAGGCGCGCGCCGCCGCCGACCAGGTGCCGCAGCTGCTGGCCGAGGGCGCAGCGACGCAGCTGGCCGACGTGACCAGCGTGCTGGTCGAGACGCACCTCGCGCGCCTCCGCGCCTCCTTCCTGCTGGACGACATCTCCGAGGCGATCGAGGCTGGCGAGAGCGCACGGGAGCTAGCCGCGGCCCACGGCCTGGCGGCGCTGGAGGCGCGCGCCCACACCGAACTGGGCGCCCTGTTCGGCTCGCGCGACATGACCAGCACGGCCCTCAAGCACATGCGCGCCGGGGTCGCCATCCTCGAGGCCAACGGCCTAGCGCAGCCGCCCGTGCTGCTCAACAACATGGGCAACATCTACCTCAAGACCGACCGCGGTGCGGAGGCCCTGGGCTTCTACACCCGTGCCCGCGAGCAGTTCGTCGCCGATGGCGACCGTTTCCGCGCCTCGCTGGCGCGTTCCAACGAGGGGCGCGCCCTCCTCCAGCTCGGTCGGGTGGAAGAGGCGGTGCAGGCTCTCGAGCAGGGGGTGGAGTGGCAGGAGGGCCTGACCAACCGCGCTTACTACCCGACGGCGGTGTCCAAGGCGGCCATCGGCCACGCGGCGGCGGGCAACCGGCAAAGGGCCAAGGCGCGGTTCCAGGAGGCGCTGGCCGCCTCCCTGGCGCTGGAGCATGTTGACCCCTTCGAGGGCGAGATCCGTGCTCATTACGGCGAGTTCCTCCTCGAAGAGGGGCTGCCCGCCGAGGCGCTGGAGCAGTTCGAACTGGCGCTGGCGCGCTCCCGGGCCTCCTCTCATGCTTCGGTCGAGTCGAAGATGCTGGAGCGCTCGTCCGTGGCGCTGGCCGCACTGGGTCGCTACGAGGACGCTTACAGGGCGCTCAGGGCCCACATCGATGCCAGCAAGCAGGTCGCTCAGGAGAACGGCGACCTCTCGGTCCACCTGCAACTGCTCGAGCTGGAGTCGACCCTCAGCGAGAGCAACGAGCTGAACCTGGTGGCGCGGCAGGCGATGATCGACGCTAACCGCGAGCTGCGGGAGCGCACCCGCTACCTGGAGGACCTCTCCGTCACGGACGATCTCACGGGCCTCTTCAACCGGCGCTACTTCCGGCTGCGGGTGGTGGAGGAGGAGGCGCGCGCCACGCGTCAGGAGACGGAGTTGACGTTGATGCTCTTGGACATAGACCACTTCAAGGTCATCAACGACAGCCACTCCCACGCCGTTGGCGATCAGGTACTCAAGGAGTTCGGCCGGCTGCTCACCAGGATCTTCCGCGACACGGACGTGGTGGCGCGCTGGGGCGGCGAGGAGTTCGCCATCCTGCTCTCCGGTTTCTCCAGGGAGGCCGCCTCGGCCATCGCCGAGCGTGCGCGCCGCACCGTCGAGCTGCACGATTGGAGCGAGTTCGGCGCCGGCCTCGCGTTGACGGTCAGCATCGGCATCGCCACGCTCTCGGAGCTGGTGCCGCTGGAGGCGCGCACGCCCGCTGGCGGCCGCTACGAGGCGCTTTTCGACCTAGCGGACGCCCGGCTCTACGAGGCGAAGCGGCTGGGCAGGAACCAGGTCGTGGCCTGACCCCGTCCTGAGCGAAGGCCAGTGCGAGGGGTAGTCGCGGGCGCCTGCACGGTGTCCGTCGCCTGCTCCGGCCCGCCCTGCCACCGGGGGCGTGCTGGTAGAATCTCCCAACTCTGCCAACCGAGATCAGCCGCGGCGTCCTCAGCGCCGTGAGGGGAGGACGTATGAGCCCACTCGACCCCAAACGCACCGTGCAGGAGCTCAAGGACCTCCGCGCGCTCACCGCCGACGAGGACGGCGCCTGGCGCGTGGCCTGGACCGACACCTGGCTGGAGGCGCGCCG
>CAYXUE010000063.1:0-8003 GCA_964467885.1 uncultured bacterium
CGCCAGCGCCTCGAGGATCATGCCCTGGTGGTGCGCCATGTAGGAGCTGACCAGCTTGTAGTCGCGCCCCAGGGGCTTGCGGCTGGGGGTGAAGTCGAGGGCCTCGTAGAGGCCGTAGGTGCCCAGGGCGCCGAGCCCTTCCAGCCGCTCCAGGTTGTCCAGCACGGCGCGGCTGCGGTAGCCCAGCGCCAGCACGGAGGCGTACGGCGCCACGATCACGTCGTCCTGCTGCCCGCGGTCCAGTGCCAGCTGGGGCACGCCGAAGGCGCGGTACTGGAAGGTGCCGGCACCGTCCACCCGGCCGTAACCCGACTCGCTCATGCCCCACGGGATCCCCAGCCGCTCGGCGTGGGCCATCTGCGCGTCTACGGCGGCGTCGCACGACTGCTCGAGCAGGGTGCCCGCGTACCGCTTGGTGAGGAGCTGCGGCATCAGGTACTCGAACATGGTGCCGCTCCAGGAGAGCAGCGTGGCGCGGCCGTTGACGTCCGTGAGGGGCCGGCCCAGGTGGAGCCAGTGACGCAGGGGCAGATCGCCCTTGGCTATGGCCACCAGGCTGCCCAGGCGCGACTCGGAGGCCAGCAGGTCGTAGTAGTTGTCGTCCAGCCGTTCCGCGTCCACGTTGTAACCGATGCGCAACAGGTCGCGGTCCTCGTCGTAGAGGAACCTGAAGTCGGCACGCTCGATCTCCTCCTGCGCCAGCTGGGCCACGCGCTCGAACGAGTCCACCAGCCCCCTGGCGGCGGAGGCGCAGGAGGCCAGCTGCTTCCTCAGATCGGACGCCCAGGCCGCGGCGTCCGTCACCTGACCTTGCACCTGGCTCTCGAAGCGCTCCAGCAGGGCGGACCCAGCGCGGCAGCGCGCCTCGAGCTCGCGCAGGGTCGGCGCCTCGGCGTACAACTCCTGCAGCTCACGCAGGGTGCGTGCGGCCCCTTCCGGCAGCTCAGCGGCCCACGCTCCGGTTCTGGCGAAGGCGGAGTTCCAGGGCAGGAGGAAGTCGAACTCGCGCTGGGTGACTCGCACGTTGTAGGACACGCGCTCGGACCAGGCGCGAGCCGCCTGGCGTTCGGCGGGGCTCAGCCTGCCCTCGTCCATGGCCGCCGCCAGCAGCCGGCGCATCTCGCCCACACCCTCCGCCTCCAGGTACTCGAAGAGTCGCGGCCAGGCCGGCGGCTGCCCCAGCTCGGCGGCCACACGCTGCCGCATGCCGCTCAAGTGGGCCAGCAGTTCGGACCCCTCCCCCAGAGCGGGCGTGAGGGTCTCGATGAGCACGTCCACCGTGTCCACCAACCCGCGCCAGCGACGTTCCGGCACGATGCGTTCGGAGATCAGCTCGTAACAACCCTCGCTGAGCGCTATGAGACTGCCTAGCAGGTTGCCGCTGTCCACGCTGGAGACGTAGCGAGGGTTGAGCGGCTGCAGGGTGCGGGTGTCGTACCAGTTGAGGATGTGGCCGCGGTAGCGCTCGAGCCGGCCGAGCACCTCCATGGTCTGTTTGAGCCTGAGCGACAGGTCCACCAGGCCCACGTAACCCAGGTCGTGCGCCGACATGGTGGACTGCAGCAACAGCCCGATGTTGGTGGGCGAGGTGCGGTGCGCGGTCACGGGGTTGCCGCCCACCTGCACGTTGTCGGGCGGCAGCCAGTTGTCTTCCGGGCCGACGAACTGCTCGAAGTACAGCCAGGTGCGGCGCGCCAACCGGCGCAGTTTGCGTCGATCGGCCTCGCTCAGTTCCTCGGCCTCGCGCTCCAGCGAGCGGCTGATGTCGTGAGCTATCAGCGGGGCGAGCAGCCACAGCACGATGACGGGCGCCGCCACCCAGAGGGCCACCGGCTTGACGGCGCCGACCAGCAACAGGAGCCCGACCGTGAGCAGCAGGGCCAGCAGCATCCGGTAGGCGGTGTCGGCCAGGCCGAGCCGGGCGGCGGCTTTGGCGCCCTGCGCAGCGGTGCGCCACTGCAGCAGCTGGCGGCGGCTCACGAAGAGGCGGTAGAGCGTGGTGGCCACGCTCCTCAGCACAACGATGGCTTCGAAGGGCAGGAAAGCAACGGTGATGACGAAGCGCTTGGCCGCGTCGCCCAGCTGGCGCCAGGGCAGGAACGACCGACCCTCGCTACGCGCCTCGGGCGGTGCGGACAGGGCCCCTATCAGGGCGTTGATCGACTCGCCGAAGAGCGGCACGAGGAGCGTGCCGAGCGCCATGAGCGTCCAGAGAAGCGGTGAGCCGGGCAGAACCGTCCAGCCTAGCGCCAGCATGAGCACCATGGCCGGCATGAGCAGGCTGCGCCTGAGGTTGTCGAAGACCTGCCAGGCGCCCAGCGCGCCCAGCCCGCCGACCCGGCCCGCGGTGCTCTGGGTAGGGTCGTCGCCGGAGGAGTCGCCGAGCAGCCAGGGCAGCAACTGCCAGTCGCCCCTCACCCAACGCTGCATACGCAGAACCTGCGCCAGGTAGGTGGGCGGATAGTCCTCGTAGAGCACCACGTCCGTCACCAGTCCCACGCGCCCGTAGATGCCTTCCAGCAGATCGTGGCTCAGCACGCTGTTCTCGGGCACGCGGCCCTCCAGGGCACGCTCGAAGTCGTCCACCCGGTAGAGGCCCTTGCCCACGTAGATGCCGGAGCCGAACAGGTCCTGGTACACGTCGGACACGGCCAAGGTGTAGAGGTCCAGGCCGTTCTCGCCCACGAACAGCCGGCTGTACTCCGTGGAGTTGGCACTCTCGGGCAGGATGTCCGTCCGCGGTTGCAGTAGTGAGTAGCCCGCCGTCACCCGGCCACCGCTGCCGAACTCGGCGCGGTTGAGAGGATGAGCCAAGGTGCCGATGAGGCGCCGGGCCGCGCCCGGAGGCAGCCTCGTGTCGGCGTCCAGCGTCAGCACGTACTCCACGCCGGCCAGGCGCGAGAGGTCACCTTCCTGCACCGAGTACGAGGTGTCCCGATCGCCCCGCAGAAGGCGGTTGAACTCCATCAGCTTGCCCCGCTTGCGCTCCCAGCCCATCCACACGCCTTCGCGCTCGTTCCACAGGCGCCTGCGGTTGAAGAGGTAGAAGGGGCGAACGCCGTCCTCCCCGTAACGGCGGTTGAGCTCCCGGACGCCCGCCAAGGCGCGGCTCACCAGGGCGTCGTCGTTGGGAGAGTTCTCCTGATCGGCATCGGGGAAGTCCGTGAGGAGGGCGAACATGACCTGTTCGTCGCCGTTGCCCAGGTGATGCTGCTCCAGTTGGCGCAGGAGCTCGTCCACCGTCTCGGCGCTGTCCAGCATGGCGGGCACCGCCACCACCGTCCGGTAGGCCAGCGGCACCCCTGCTTCGAGGTCGAGCTTGGGCAGAGGCTTGGGTTTCAGCAGATGCCCCAGCACGAGGTTCACCACCCCCACCGCGATGCTTATGGCGGGGATGGTGACGGTGAGGAGCACCAGCAGCTCCTGCCCCAGGCCGGCGCCGCCCCAAGCGGCGTGTCGCAGCGCCAGCGCCAGTAGCAGGAAGGTGACCAGCGCCACGGAGCCCATGTAGACCAGGTTCGGCCGACCGAGCGCAGCTTCGCGCCAGCGCTCCCAGACACCCGCCTGGTAGCCCATGCGGTGCTCGAGGTAGCGCACGCCCGGTCCCAGCAGGTAGAAGCCGACGTGCGACCGTCTGAGTTCCGCGCTGTCCTTGTGCGGCGCGTCCTCGGCCGTGTGGGCCACGCCGGTGTTGGCGGCGAACTCACCCGCCAGCGCCACCGCGGCCTCGGCCACGTCCTGCTCGGACCGTCCCGCCCCTTCGGCTATCCGCTCGACCACCTTGCGGTAGGCGTCGCGGGTTCGGAACTCCATGCGCGGGTAGGTGGAGGTGGGGTCCTCCAGCAGCGTCCTGTGCACCACGCTCAGCCGCTCGAAGAACGCCTTCCAGTCCGTGTGCCGCAGCGCCCTAAGGCTCACTATGCAGTTGGCCACCTGCTCGTCGTCGCTGGCAGCTACGGGCTCAGGCCAGGTCCCGAACCGCGCCGCCAAGGGCTGGTCGCCCTCCGCGCTGCGCTCGTTTCCGACGATGCGCCGCATGCTGTCGGCCAGCAGCTCCACCATGACCAGGCGCAGCATGGCGGGCAGCGCCCACAGCTCGCCCATAGTCAGCGGCCGCTCCTGCTGGTAGGCGTGGACTTCCTCCTCCACGGGGCCCATGTCCAGGCGCGCCTGGCTCCGCTGCGCCAGGTGGATGGCCAGCGCATGCACGCGCGGCTCCGAACCAGGGTCGGCGCCCTCCGCCCGCGGCAGCTTGCGGTAGAAGGCGCGCGGCAGGTCCTGCTCCACCTGGCGGGTGGCTGCGCGCACCAGGTAGTAGTTGTCGAGGAACCATTCGGCGGCGTAGTTGTCGGTCAGGTCGGCGCGCGACCGGGCCGTCAGCTCGTCGTGTATGCGGCCCAGATCGCGGGCGGCCGACCTAAGGCGGTTCAGGGCGTCGTCCGTGCCCTCCACTCATCCGCCCCAGTTCTCGGTGGTCACGCCAGCCGGAGCGGCCCGTCCCTTGGGCATGTCCTGCACCAGCAGCAACGGCTTGCGTCCGCGCTCGATGAAGCTGGTGGCGACGTCCCCGAAGGGCCAGCGGGACTCGCCGCCGTAGCCGTGGGCGCTGAGCACCACTAGGTCCATCTCTTCCGCCTCCACCATGTCCTGCAGCACGGTGGAGGCCTTCCGGCCCTGCAGGAGCCTGGTCTCGGCCTGCAGGCCCAAACGTGCTCTGGCCCCCTCCAGGTAGGCGGCGGCCTCCTCGCGGTTACGCTCCACCAGGCGGCGCGCCAGCTCGAGGTCCTCCTCCGACGGAGGCGTCAACCGGGGCAGCTCGGGCTCCACCACCACGTGCGCCAGAACGATCTGCACCCCCTGCCCTTCGTTGGCGGCGCACAGCATCTGCACCCAGGGCAGGACGCACTCCGCCCTCTTCGATCCATCCAGCGCCACCAGGACCCGGCTGTAAGTGGTCTGCGGGGTCTCGTCCTGCTCCTGCTGCGGTCTGACGAGCAGGGTGGTGAGGGAGGAGCGCCACAGCAACTCGCCGCCCGAGACGCCCAGGGCCCCGTGCCGCGGCCCGCCCGTGAGCAGCACCAGGTCCGCGCTCTGCTGCTTGGCGTAGTTGACCAGGTGCTCGGTGGGGTCGCCCTCCAACAGGACCTGCTCGCTCTCGACGCCGGCGCGCGTCAGCTGCTCGGCTACGCGGGAGAGCAGGTTCTCCGCCTCGCCCTTCTTGATCTGCCAGTCCACGGGATCGGTGGGCCGGTCGTCACTACGCCGGCTCTCCAGCACGCGCACCAGGTGCACCTTGGCGTCCAGCAACCTGGCAACGCGCAGGGCGTGGTCGGTGGCTACGTCGTCGGCCTTCGTTCCGGCCAGAGGGAACAGGATCTCCAACATGCTTCACCCCTTTAGGGACGAGATGGCTCAGTGATCGGGAGGCGCAGCATGAAGGAGTGGAGTCGCAGCGGTACGAGTTGGTCGGCGCAGCGGAGCGCCGCTACCTGTAGGCGCGACCCGGGCCGCGCCGCTCGATGACCCCGAGCATATGGCCGGAACGCGCTGCAGCGGCTGCTAAATGCACGTCCGGCTGGCCCACCTGCTCGACGCCGGCCTCCGGAGTTGTGTACTCGTTCCGGTATGCAGCACGTTGACAGCCGGCTGGCTCGCACGTAGGCTTCACCTAACTGACTGATGAATCACCTGTCATGTAGCTCCGCCGAGCGCGGTGTCGTGCCTCGGCTCATGGGAGAGATACCGTCTTGACCCCACTGCCAAGACCAACCACAGCTCGCGGCGAGGCCACCAGGAAGCGCATCCTGGACGCCGCGGAGAACGAGTTCGGCGAGAACGGCTTCGCCCGCACCTCCGTAGCCAGCATCGTCAACCGCGCGGGGGTCGCGCAGGGGACCTTCTACCTCTACTTCCCCAGTAAGGACGACGTGCTCCGGCAACTGGTGCGCGACATGGGCCGGCGCCTGCGCCGCGCACTGTCCGAAGCCACCAAGGGCCTCACCCACCGCATGGACGTGGAGCGGGCCGGCCTCGACGCCTTCATCAACTTCGCGCTGGAGAACCAGAACCTCTACCGCGTGGTGATGGAGTCGCAGTTCGTGGACGAGAGCATCTACCGCGAGTACTACCGGACGCTGGCCAACGCCTACGCCGAGCGCCTGACCGAAGCGCAACAGAAGCACGAGATCCGTAGCGGCCACGCCGAGGCGCAGGCCTGGGCGCTGATGGGGGTGGCCCACTTCCTGGGCTTGCGCTACGCCATCTGGGACAAGCGCCCCCCGCCCCCCGAGGTGCTGGACACCACGCACGACTTCCTAGCGCGCGGCCTGGCCGCGCCAGAGCCATCATGAGCCGCCCCATGGTCGGCATCACCGGGCTCGGCACTTACGTGCCGGAAGGGCGGCTGAGCGCTGCCGACATCGCCGAGGCCAGCGGCGTGCCCGAGTGGGTGGTGCGCGAGAAGATGGGCATCACTCAGCGCGTGCTGCCCGGCGAGGACGACCACCCCACCGCCATGGGTGTACGGGCAGCCGAGCGCGCCCTGGCCCAGTCCGGCGTCGCGGCGAGCGACGTCGACGTGGTCATCTCCATCACCGAGGAGTACAAGGAGTACCCGGTCTGGACGGCCGGCATCAAGCTGGCCTACGACCTGGGCGCCGGGAACGCCTACGCCTACGACATCGGGCAGAAGTGCGGCACCGCCGTGCTGGCGATAAAGCAGGCGCGCGACCTGCTGGTGGCGGACGGAAGCGTGGACACCGTGCTGGTGGCCGGCGGTTACCGCAACTCCGACCTGATAGACATGCGGGACGAGAACGTGCGCTTCATGTACAACCTTGGCGCGGGCGGCGCTGCGGCCGTGGTGCAGCGCGGCCGCGGGCACGAGGTGCTGGGCTCCAGCATCGTGACCGACGGCAGCTTCTCGCTCGACGTGCTGGTGCCCGTGGGCGGCACCAAGGCGCCCCTCACGGCCGAGAACCTAGGCGACTACCGGCTGCAGGTCACGGACCCGGCCGGCATGAAGGAGCGCCTGGAGGAGAAGAGCCTCAGGACCTTCCTGCAGGTGGTGCGCGAGGCGGTGGAGCGCTCAGGCGCCGCCCTCGACCAGGTGGACCACCTGGCCATGCTGCACATGAAGCGCAGCGCGCACGACTACATCCTCGAGCAACTGGGACTGGGCGAGGAGCGCTCCATCTACCTCAGCGACTACGGGCACCTGGGGCAGGTGGACCAGATCCTCTCCCTGGAACTGGCACAGCGGCAGGGCCGGCTGGAGCATGGCGACCTGGCCGTGCTGGTGGCCGCCGGCGTGGGCTACGTGTGGAACGCCCTGGCCCTGCGCTGGGACGGCGCAAGCGGCACGGGCGGCGCGAACCCGGAAGCCGCCGCCCACCACGGGAGTCCCGCCAGATGATCCTCGACGTAGCCGCCCGCCGCGCGGAGCTCACGCCCGACGCGGACGCCGTTCACTTCGAGGGCCGCTGGTACACCTACGCCGAGCTCGACGACCGCGCCACGCGGCTGGCCGCTCTGCTGCACGCCGATGGCGTACGCAAGGGCGACCGGGTCTCGATCCTGGCCTGGAACCACCTGGCGCACCTGGACCTCATCCTGGCCACCGCCAAGGGCGGCTTCGTCTACACGCCGCTCAACACCCGCCTGGCCGCCCCCGAACAGGAAGCGCTGGGCGCCTACCTAAGGCCGAAGCTCGTGCTGCACGACGAGCCGCACAGTGCGGTAGCGGCCGCGGCCGCACGCGGCGCGGATGCTCCCACCCTGGAACTCGGCGCCTACGGGAAGCAGCTGGCCGCCACCGACCCCGTGCCGCCCCCCGATCCGGGCCTGGGACCGGAGGACCCGCAGATGATCCTCCTCACCGGCGGCACCACGGGCCTACCCAAGGGTGCGGTCCTGCCCTTCCGCCAGGGCTTCTACAACGCCATCAACACCGTGCTCTCCTGGGGCTTGCGGCCCGACGACTGCGCCATCCAGGCCACACCGGC
>CAYXUE010000063.1:8103-12625 GCA_964467885.1 uncultured bacterium
GCCTGCCCGGAACCCGTACGCGAGGCCTACCGCAGCCGCGGGGTGCGCTTCAAGCAGGGCTACGGCCTCTCCGAAGCGGGCGTCAACTGCTTCAGCATCACCCTGGACCAGGCCGAACAGCGGCCGCAGAGCGTGGGCAAGCCCGTGCTGCACGCCCGCGCCGCCGTCAGGCGCCCCGACGGCTCGCGTTGTGAAGCCGGCGAGGTGGGGGAGTTGACCCTGGCCGGCCCGCACGTATTCAGCGGTTACTTCGAGCGGCCCGAGGAGACGGCCGAGACCCTGAAGGACGGCTGGCTCTGGACCGGCGACCTGGCCGTGGTCGACGAGGACGGCTTCTTCACCATCGTGGGACGGCGCAAGGAGATGTTCGTCTCCGGCGGCGAGAACGTCTATCCCAGCGAGGTGGAGGCAGCCATCTACGACCACCCCGCCGTGGCCGAGTGCGCCGTGCTGGGCGTGCCGGACCCGCGCTGGGGCGAGGTGGGCCTGGCCGCCGTGCGGCTGCACCCGGGCACGACGCTCGGCGAGGACGAGCTGCGCTCCTACCTCAAGGAGCGCCTGGCGAACTACAAGGTGCCCAAGAGCATCCGCATCGTGAGCGAGCTACCGAAGAGCGCCGCGGGCAAGATCCTCAAGACCCGACTGGCGAGCCAGCTGGGGGGTGACGCCGCGTGAGTCAGCTGACGACCAGCGAGACGGGCAAGGTGACGTGGCGCCTGCGCACCGACGACGGCGTGGAGCTGTACGTAGAAGCGACCCGCGCCGACGAGGGCGCCGACACCAGCGGCGCGCCCGTGCTCCTCATCAACGGCATCACCATGTCCACCGAGTCGTGGAACCAGCTGGGTCGACTGCTACGTCAGGAGCGGCCGGTGGTGCGTTACGACATGCGCGGCCAGGGTGCGTCCGACGCGCCCGCTGGCCCCTACACCCGCGAGCGTCACGCCCGCGACCTGCTGGGGCTCCTGCAGGACCTGAGCGAACGCGGCCTGACACCGCTGCACGTGGTGGCCCTCAGCAACGGCGGATACGTGACCCAGCTGCTGCTGGGCTGGCTGCACCACGCGGGCCTGGCCGCCGCGGCGGGTCTCAGCGAGAGCCAGCGGGACGCGCTGGCGGAACGTGGCGACGACATCCTCTCGCTCACGCTGCTGGACACGTTCGCCCGGGTGGACGCCCGGCTGCACGCAGCGGTGCGCTCATGGCTCAACGCCCTGGCCGCCGGGGGTGCCCCCACCAGGTTCGACGCCGCCACCCCCTGGGTCTGGGGCCCCGACTTCCTCGCCGCCAACGGCGAGGCGCTGGCGGAGGCGCGGGAGCTGGCGGCGGGCCAGCCGCAGGACGCGGTGGAGTCGCTGCTCGCAGGGTTGCTGGCGTCCGCGGAGACGGAGCCAGATCTGACGCCCGTCCTCTCGCAGGCCTCCCTGCCCCTGCTGGTGGCCCTGGGGGAGGACGACGTGCTGACCCCCGTGCGCAACCACCGCGAGGTGCTGGAGCAGTTCGGCCGTGACCCCGAACAGGTGCGGACCGTCCCCCGGGCCGGCCACGCGGCACCCATCGAGAACGCCGCGGGCGTAGCCGCTCTGGTGCGCCCCTTCCTTCGCAAGCATGACGTCCCCGGAGGCGTTGACGGACGGGGGGTCGCCGCCATGTGACGCCATGCCGGCTGACCCCGCCGCACCGGCGCGGTCAGCGACCATCCGCCCCTGGTTCCGACCCCATTCAGTCGCAGCAGCAACTAGCAGCACAGGAGGAGAACGCATGAGAAGGTTAGTCGCAGTCCTATTAGTGGCCGTCATGAGCCTGGCATCCGCTCAGGTCACCATCGGCATCCTGGCCCCCCTCACGGGCGGCTCCGCCGGCACCGGCATCGCGCAGAAGGCCGGCTTCGACCTGGCCCTCAAGGAGATCAACGAAGCGGGTGGCGTGCTCGGCGAGCCCCTGCGGATAATCATCGAGGACGACCGCGCCGACGCCGCCACCTCCGTGGCCGCGTTCGAGAAGCTCATGACCGAAGACGGCGTGGAGTTCATCGGTGGCGGCTTCGCCTCCGGCGCAACCCTCGCGCTGGTCGAATCGTTCCGCACCTTCCAACCCATCGTCAGCTGGATCGGCGGCGCCGCCTCCGGCATCGGTAACGACGACTTCGACGGCATCGAGGAGCTCCTCGGCCAGGAAGAGTGGTTCTTCCACGTCCACCCCTGGGACTACCAGAACGTGGAGGCCACCTTCGGCTTCCTCGAAGAGATCGGCGTGGAGAGCGTGGCCGTGCTGCACGAGAACGGCGCCTTCGGCACGCCCGGCGCCGCCGGGCTCGAAGCCGGCCTGGAAGAGATGGGCATCGACGTGGTCCTGCGCGAGTCCTTCCAGTCCACCCTCACGGGCGGCACGGGCGACTTCCGCGCCTCCGTCAGCAAGGTCGGTGGCAGCGGCGCCGACATGCTGTACTGGATCGGCTACGACTCCGACGCCCAGCCCCTCACCAGCCAGGTTCGCGAGCTGAACGTCACCCCGGCGCACATCTTCGGTGCCCCTCCGGGCTGGCCCTCCGACTTCGGTAACGCTCCCGAAGCGCAGTGCGTGACCGGCCTCATCGGCTACCTGCCCAACCTGCCCAACCCCGAGGCCGTGCAGTTCGCCAACGCCTACCAGGCCATGCACGGCACCATGCCCGACAACTACATGGCCGCCCTGGCTTACGCCCAGCTGTGGAGCTACGCCGACGCCATCAACGCCGCCGGCACCACCGACCAGGACGCCGTAATCGAGGAACTGAAGAACGGCACCTTCCGCTCGCCCATGGGCGACTGGAGCTTCGGTCCCTCCATCGAAGCCAAGCACCAGGGCTTCGGCGCCGACATGTGGCTCGTCTTCCAGTACCAGAACGGCGTCCGCGAGATCGTCTACCCCCTCGACCGCGCCACCGCTCCGCTGGTGAGCTGCCGCTGAGGCCCTAGGCCTTAGCCGAAAGGAAATGGCCCCTGGTGAGCGGGCGCACTCCCGCTCACCAGGCCCACACCGATGGAACTCTCCTTACTCCCACAAGCGCTCATCTCGGGCGTACTCGCCGCGGGGCTCTACGCCCTCGTATCGGTGGGTCTGGCCCTGGCGATCGGCGTGATCGGCATCGTCAACTTCGCTCACGGCGAGTTCTTCATGGTCGGTGCCTTCTTCGCGTACCAGCTCTTCGTCAGCTTCGGCTTCGATCCTCTGTTGTCTATCTTGTTCGTGGCGCCCGCTCTGTTCCTTATCGGGGCGCTGCTGTACCAGACGACCATCCGCTTCGTGCTGAAAGCCCCCGAACTGAACCAGATGCTGCTGACCTTCGGCATCGGCATAATCCTGCAGAATCTGGCCCTCAGTATCTGGGGAGGCGATCCGCGGTCGATCGGCGCGGTGCCTTACCGCGCCATCGGCCTGCAGTTCGGCAACGTCAGCATCGGGCTCGTACCACTCGGCAGTTTCGTCATCTCAGTCCTGCTGGTCGGTGGCCTCTACTACATGTTGGCGCGCACGCCGCTGGGACGCGCCATGCGCGCCGTGGCGCAGAACCGCATAGGCGCCGGCCTGGTGGGGCTCGAGGTCAACCGCGTCTATCTCGTGGCGTTCGCACTGTCTGCCCTGCTGGCCGGCATTGGCGGCGTCATGATCGCCGTCATCCAGTCGCCTACCCCCACCGTGGGCCTGGCCTTCACGCTCAAGGCGTTCGCCATCGTGGTACTTGCGGGCCTCGGTAACATCCGCGGAATCGTCACCGCCTCGCTGGTGGTGGCGGTGGCCGAATCGCTAGTTGCCACCCTGCTGCCCAACGGCGACTCGCTGCGCACGGCGGTCTTCTTCGCCATCATCTTCGGCACACTCGTCTACCGCTCCTGGAGGAAGCTGTGAGCCGCCAAGATCAGGGCACCAGCGCACCGACCCGGGCGCCGGGCGCCGCCTCGCAGCTCACCCAGCCGCGCAGCCGGCCGGCCAGCCGGCACTGGCTGGCGGTGGTGGCGCTGCTGGCTTTCGCCGCGGTGCTCCTGCTGGCGCCGGCCATACTGCGCTCCATGTTCGGGCAGGCGTCCGTCAGCTACCTGAGCCTGGGCATCAAGGCCGTGTCACTGGCCATCCTGGCCCTCACGTGGGACATCGTGGCCCGCACGGGGCAGCTCTCCCTGGCGCACGCCGCCTTCTACGGCTCGGGCGCCTACACGGCTGCGGTGCTGCTCAAACTGACCGACGTCAACATGTGGTTCAGCATCCCGGCGGCCGGCATCTTCGCTGCCCTGCTGGCCCTCGTCCTCGGTTCGGCCACGCTCAGGCTCTACGGCATCTACTTCGCCATCGCCTCGCTGGCGTTCACCGAGGTCCTCAAGACCATCGTGCAGATCATGCCGCCCGCCATCACGGGCGGCACCGTGGGCACCAACCTGCCGCCGCTCTTCCGGCCCACCTTCGTGGCGGGCGAGATGGAGCGCTGGGAGGTGGCGTTCCTGCGCAACCAGGGCTACTTCTGGGTCTACGTGGGGCTGCTGCTGCT
>CAYXUE010000064.1:0-12549 GCA_964467885.1 uncultured bacterium
AGGCAGTAGCCGCAGCGGTTCAACTGGGAGGCTCGCATCTTCACCAGCTCCAGCAGCGAGCGCTCCAGACCCGACCGCGCTACGTACCCCTCGAGCCTGCCGAGGGCCGCCACCCCTTCGTTCCCGGCGTCACCGTAAGCTATCCGCGTCTGCATCGCTATCCTCGCTTCCTGAACGCATGGTAACGGCGCTGGCGCGCATGCAGCAGCGATCAGTGACGATCGTCTGGCCCATATATCCTCACCGACCGCCACTTGCCGAACAGGTAGTAGAGGGTGGCGATGATGCTGCTAATCACCAGGCTGGCCGCGTAGCCGTAGGCGATGCCCATCTCCCCGAACCGCTGCGATGCAAGGTACACGAGCGGGTAGCGCAGTACCCAGAACGAGATGATGTTGAGGATAAGCACCTGGAACATGGCGCCGGACGAGCGCACGATGCCGTTGAGGACGAAGTTCACCCCCAGGAAGACGTAGAAGAACGCCACCGTCCGCAGGTACGACTTGCCGAAAGCGATGGTCTCGGCGTCGTTCACGAACATGCCGATGAGCGGCTCCGCGCCCAGCACCACCAGCGTGCTGAGAAGCAACGATAGAACGACGATGAACGTCAGCCCGGTCCTGGAGATGGCGTTCACGCGCTGCCAGAGGCCGGCTCCGATGTTCTGCCCCGCCATGCTGTTGACCGCCGAGCCCAGCGTCTGCGCGGGGATCATGATGATGCTCTGGATACGCTGGGCGGCGCCGAAACCCGCCACCACCGTGGCCCCGAACGAAGCCACCACGCTCATGATCACCACCTGTCCGCTGGAGATGGCCACCAACTGGAACCCACCGGGCAGGCCCAGCCGCAGGACCGCCTGGGCATACTTGCGCTCGGGCACCGTCGGCCGCGTGAACGGCACCCGCCCGCTGCAGAGGCAGATGAAGAGGCCGAAGAGGAACGCGGCGCCCTGAGCCGACACCGTGGCGAGGCCGGCGCCCGCCATGCCCCACCCGAAGCCGGCGATGAACAGCGGGTCGAGGACGATGTTCAGAACCACCGCCACCAGCACGATCCGCACGGGCGTACGGCTGTCGCCGAGCGCGCGCAGTACGGTGCTGATGAAGTTGTAGCCGAGCAGGAAGACGATGCCTAGGAAGTTGATCTGCAGATATGTGCGCGCCATGGGCCTCAACTCGACCGGTGCACCGATCAGGTCAAGTAGCGGCTCCGTGGCGAAGAAGCCGATCACCCCGAGGACCAGGGAGAGCGAGCCGAGGATGACCACGAACGCGTTCAGCGATCTACGGATGCCCTCGTGGTCGCCCCGCCCCCGGTGCTGCGAGAGGACCGTGAGGGTGGTGCCGTTGATGCCGATCATGAAGGAGAGCACGGCGAAGGTGATGGGGTTGGAAAGCGACAGCGCCGCCAGGGCGTCGGAACCAAGCAGGTTGCCTACCCACAGGCTGTCCACGAACTGATACGAGGTCTGCAGGACGTTGGTGAGGAACATGGGGCCCGCGAACCAGAGCATCTTCCTGGCGATGGAGCCGGTGGTGAAGTCGATCCCCTTGTTACGCACTCACTTGCCTTCCGCGCCGCCAGGCCACGCACGACATTCCAGCGCCGGAGCGGGTGCAGCAACCGAAGAGCATAACCTGGGCCTGTTGAACGCCCTGATCTCATGCGTGTGCCGTACGAGGTCACCACGCGGCGGCCAAGCGACTGTTCGAGGGCCTGGGTTTCAGCCAGATGGGCCGCGGCGCTCGACACACGTCGGCGATGCGTGCGAACAGCTCCTCGCTGGGCCGATGGTTTCGGAACGGATGCCCGAGCGTGAGGTGCGCCGCGACCTTCTCGGCCAACGGATCGTACTCACGGCTCAGATCCTCGACCCACGGGAACGCGGTCAGGTCTAGGAAGGCGGCGACCACGTGGGTGGTGGGGGTCACGGCAGCCTCAACGCACCGAGGCATGTGGCCACTGTGGGCCATTACTCCTGAGGGTCCGGAATGGCTACCGGGCTATCTCCAGTAGGCGTTACTTGATGAGGCGTTACTTGATGAGGCGCCACGAGAACGGGTACCGGTAATGGTGGCCTTCGTTGGCGCGGACGCCCCCGATGATCGGGAAGACGACGGCCAAGATGGCGGTAACGAGGATCAGCGGGATGGCGACCACCAATCCGATGACCGTGAAGCCCAGGATGATGGCGGCGACCCCGGTGATTATCACGGTCAGTTGGAAGTTGATGGCCTCTTTCCCCTGTTCGTCCACGAAGGGGTGCGAGTCCTTCTTGATGGCCCAGACCAGCAGCGGCCCGATGACGAAGCCTATCCCGTTCCCCAGCAGCCCCACCAGCGCGGAGAGGTGCGCGATCATCGCCCATTTGCGCGCGTCCGAGCCGATCTCGGTACCGGTCGACCCTGCGTGCTGGCCGTCCGTGTAGTCGTAGTGATCTGGCATCGTCATGGCGCCCTCCAAGCATAACGCTCCCGCACCCGGCGCAGGATCCGGTCGTTCCGCCCATGCTAGCAAGTGCTCAGCCCGCCCAGCAGGCGAGGTGGAACTCGAGCGCGTGGCCGGTCGTGACGCCTCGGCCCAACCGCAGACGAAGGGAGCACCTTCGGGTCAGGCGATCAGGTAGAGCTCGGTCTGTCTACCGCCCAAATACGTGATTCCTGCGTCGCGGAAGGCCACGATCTGCTCGGTGGCGAGCTTGATGCGCTGGCCGTCCCACTCCGGCAGGGTGGTCTCGATGAACATCTCGAACGAGAACATGGTGTCCTCGACCAGCACCAGGTCACCCACGCCGGGCACGCCGTCCTGACGGTCGTAGCGGCCGATCATGGGGCCGGCCCCGTGGCCGTGCGTGCCGATGGGGTGCGTGTAGATGCGCCCCTCGATACCCTCGGCCCGCATGCTCTCCAGAGTGAGGGCCAGCACCTCGTTGCCCGTACGGCCGGCCACCATGGCCTCGGCCAACAGGTCCTGCTGACGGTTGGCGATCTGAAGCGCGCGGCGAGCGCCCGCGGGGGCCTCCGCCTCGCCGGCGCGGAGCACGTAGGCGTTCTGTTGCGTGTCGGTGGCAAGGCCCAGGTAGTGGAGCCCGAAGTCGCAGTGGAGCAGGTCGCCGGGCCGGATGACGATGTCGGGGCTGGCGCCTATGTCGCCCAGGCTCGCGCCGCGCCGCTGGATGGAGACGGTGGGGTGGAACCAGCAGCTGAGGCCGAGGTCGTTCACACGCTGCCTTAGCCACCAAGCGACGTCGGCGGCAGTGGTGACGCCAGGGTGGGTGACGCGGCTGGAGAACGCCTCGGCGATGATGCCGTGGGCTATCTGGTTGATGCCGTTCGCAGCGTCGAGTTCCTCCGGCAGGCGCCGCTCGAGCCAACCGACCGCCACCTTCTCGGCGCCCACGCACAGGCCGGCCAGTCGCTCGCCCAGCGCGCTCATCAGCCAGCCGTGCTCGTGGTGGCTTAGCCCATCGCCGAACGCGATGTCGCTGCTTACGTTCACGCCGATCCGTTCAGGCTCGCATGCCTCGACCACTCGCCGCAGGCACTCCTCTTGGCTCTCGTCTGCCTCAGCGGTCTGGCTCTTGTTCCACATGGTGCGGTAGTGACTGTCGACGCCGATGCCGGCGTTAGCGATTGCCATGGCGCGGAACTCGCCCTCCCTCGGCGCGTGGAACACCAGCACAGTGCGGCGGCGCGCCGAGAGCATGCCAGCTGGCAGCAGGCTCATCAGGACAGGGTCCTCGTTGTATTCGCGCGCTACCACTATCCACACGTCGATGCCGGCTTCGCGCATGACGCGAGGGAGGATGGTCTCGAGCCGCTGCTCGAGCCAGCGGTCCCGGATGGCCGCCTGCTCGCGAAGCGGCAGGATCTTGTGGCCCCAATCCGAGGCGCCAGCGTGGGTCAAGGGGAGGGTGGCTTCGACGTCGTTCATGGTGCGGTCCTTTCAGGGGGAGCGCTGGTAGGCAACGGGTTGTCAGGGTTGGCGGGCGCGACGCTGCCGCGGCGGGCGCCGAGCAAACTGAGGAAGGAAACGCAGGCGAGCACGACCGCGACGCCGGCCACCTGCACCCCGGCCGCACGCTCGCCGAAGACGAGTGCGCCCCAGGCGAGCGCCAGCACGGGTTGCAGAAGCATGATCACGGCCGTCTCGATCGCAGGCAGTTCTCGTAGGGCACGGCTCAGGAACAACCAGCCCCCAACCTGCGCCACCACGGCCAGAACCACCAGCCAGGCGTGCGCGGCGGGCCCGGCTGACTGGAACGCGGCAGCCCCGTCAGCGCCCGCCAGTAGCCCGGCGGCGAGCGCCCCGCCGAGCGACACGTGCAGTAGGAACCCCACATCGGAACCTTCGGGCAGACGCTTCGACGAGTAGCGGAAGAGCAGCACGTAGGTGGCGCTCGACAGGCCGCTGGCGACCCCGAAGAGCGCGCCGAGGGTAGGGTCGGAGCCGTAGGTCTGACCCTGACCCGCACCGCTGATGAGCCAGATGCCCAATGCGAGCGCGGGCAGTACCGCCAGCACGTAGGTTCGCGGGCGCTCCCGCAGGAAGATCCACCCGAGCAGGGCGATGAAAGCCACCTGGGTGTTAGCGAGCACGGTGGCGAAGCCCGATCCGATCAGATCGATGCTGGAGTGCCACAGCAGAAGGTTCACGCCGAACACGGCGCCCGTGAGCCAGCCGAGCGGTCGTAGCGGAAGCAGCCCCGAGCGCCGCATCAGAAGCGCAAGCACGACGAGTATCGGCAGCGCGTAGGCGTTGCGACCGAAGCTGGTGACGGCCGGCGGCAGGTCCACCAGCCGCACGAGGACGGCGGAGAAGGAGATGCCAACGGTGCCGATCAGGGCGTTCAGCCTCACTTGCCGTCACCGAGGCGCGAGTCGAATACGTCGCGAAGGCCGTCTCCCAGGAGGCTGAAGCCGAGCACCACCAGCGTGATGGCGATGCCGGGGTAGAGCGACACGTGAGGGGCGTTGCGGATGGCGTCGCGACCCGCTGCCAGCATGCGCCCCCAGCTGATCTCGGGTGGCTGCGTGCCGAGTCCGAGGAAGCTGAGGCTCGCCTCGGTGACGATGGCGGTGCCCATGCCGAGGGTGGCGAGCACCAGAACGGGCGCCCAGGCGTTGCGCAGCACGTGCAGCAGCAGGATGCGCGCGTGACGGCTTCCCAACGCGATGGCGGCCTCTACGAACTGCTCCTGCTTGAGGCGCAGGATCTCACTCCGGATGACGCGCGCCATCAGGGGCACGCGTGCGATGGCGATCGCGATCATGGCGTTGACGATGCTGGGGCCCGTGGCGGCGATGATGGCGAGCGCCAGGAGGATGGAGGGGAGGGCCAAGAGCAGATCCATCACGCGCATGATCAGGGTGTCGAGCCAACCGCCCACGTACCCCGCCATCGATCCGAGCGCCAGTCCGGCCAGCAGTGAAAGGCCGGTGGCGACGAGCCCCACTAGTAGCGAGACGCGCGCGCCCGCGATGATGCGTGACAGCACGTCGCGTCCCAACTCGTCGGCGCCGAGCACGAACCGGGTGTTGAAGCTTCCGTCCACCCAGAGGCCGCGGGGCGGCTCGTACTTGTCCCAGATGCTCTGGGCCACCGGGTCCATGGGCGCGATCCAGGGAGCCAAGAGGGCGGTGAGCACGAGGGCGGCGACGATGAAGCTGCCCACCAAGACCGAGCGGTTGCCGAGGAGGCGCTTGCGTAGGCGTGCGTTCGCGCCGCGTTCCGGCGCGCGCTTGGCGGCGATCGTGGCAGTGTCACTCATGGCGGATCCTCGGGTCGAGCAGGCCGTAACTGAGGTCGACCAGCATGTTGGCGATCACGAAGACGGCACCCAGCATGAGTACCGACCCCTGAACGAGGGGGAAGTCACGTTGGGTTATGGCCTGGACTATGAGGCGCCCCACGCCGGGCCAGGCGAACACGTTCTCGATGATGATCGCGCCGCCCAGCAGTGCGCCGAACTGCACCCCGATCACGGTCACGACCGGCAGCAGCGAGTTCCGCAGTGCGTGCCCGACCACGACCATGGTGGGCCGCACGCCCTTGGCGCGCGCGGTGCGCACGAAGTCGGCGCCGAGCACCTCCAATAGGCTCGAGCGCGTCATGCGCGTGATGACAGCGATCATGCTCGTGCCTAGCGCCAGGGCGGGGAGCAGCAGGTACCTGAGGCTGTCGAGGAGCGGCCTGGCGTCGCCCTTGAACAGCTCGACCAGGGCCGGTCCGAAGGCGGGCCCACGGCCGAAGATCGGCACCCAGTCGACGTTGAGCCCGACGGTGGATAGCAGCAGCAGGCCGACCCAGAAGCTGGGGGCAGCGACCCCGATGAGGGCGAGCACCATGGTGCCAGCGTCGAGCCAGGTGTTGCGCTTGACGGCCGCGATGACGCCGAGGGGGATGCCCAGGAGGATGGATATGACGAGAGAGGCCAGCCCGAGCTCGACGGTGGCGCCCATACGCTCGGCGATGAGGTCGGTAACGGGCAACTGGCGCCTGACGGACACGCCCAGGTCTCCCTGCAGCGCCTGCTTGAGCCAGATCAGATACTGTTCCGGCAGCGGCCGGTCGAGGCCGTAGATACGAGTGAGGTGTGCCACCTGCTCCGCGGAGGCGGTCTCCCCCAGCATTATCCTGATGGGATCGCCTGGGGCGGTCTTGACCAGCAGGAAGACCAGCAACGATAGCGCGAGCAGGATGAGGCCCAGCCCCAGCAGCCGCTTGACGATGAAGATCAACATGGCAGTTCGTGATGGCCTGGGAGGCACGCGTCAGGCGCGCCTCCCAGGCCCTTCTCCGTTCGGCGACCGGTCAGCGCTTCTCGACCAGGTGGAGGTTCTTGAAGGTCGACGAGGCGTAAGGGTGCGTGCGCCAACCTTCGATGTTGGAGCGGTACACGCCCGTCTCCTCGATGTAGTAGATGTAGCTGCCGGGCAGGTCGGCCACGATCAGCTCCTGCGCCTCGTCGTAGATGGCGAACTGCTCGTCGCTGAACGGCTCGACGCGCAGGCCCTGCACCAGCAGCTCGTCGACACGCGCGTTGGAGTAGTTGTTGAAGTTGTTGGCGCCGTCGCTCTTGTAGAGGTTGTACATGGCGTAGTTGGGGTCGACGTTGCCGGTCCAACCCGCCAGGTAAAGGTCGAAGTCGTCGGTCTGGATGATGCGGTCCCAGAACGCTCCGAACTCCTCGACGTTGACCGTCACGTTGACGCCTATCTGCGCCGCCTCGAACTGCACGATCTCCGCGATCTGGGCGCGGACCGGGTTCTCGTCGGTGTAGAGGCGCAGGGTCAGCTCGCCCGGCTCGTAGCCGGCCTCGCGGAGGAGTTCGCTAGCGCGCTCCGGGTTGTACGGGAAGCGCTGTACGTCCTCGTTGAACCACTCGGTGTTGGGGCTGATCATGCTCACGCCGGGAAGCCCGACGCCCAGGAGTACGCGGTCTACGATCGCCTCACGGTTGAGCAGGTGGGCGAACGCCTGGCGCACGCGCACGTCCTTCAGGCCCTCGGAGGCGTGCTGGAAGCCGAGATAGATGTTGCCGGTGCCGGCCGTGCGGCTGACGGTGAAGCGGTCGTCCTGCTCGAGGCGGGCGAGGTCGATGCCGTTGATCTGGCCCTGGAACAGGTCGATCTCGCCGGCTTCGAGGGCCAGGAGGCGCGTGGCGTCCTCCGTGATGGGCCGGAACACGACCCTGTCGACCTTGGCGCGGCCGCCCCAGTAGTCGTCGAACGCTTCGACCACCGTGCGGTCGTCGCTGACTCGCTCCACGAAGCGGAAGGGGCCGGTGCCAACCGGGCTGGTGGCGAAGCTGGGGTCGTCGACGCGCTCGGAGGGGATGATCTGCAGGCGTGCGATGGAGTTGAGGAAGAAGGCGTTCTGCTCGCCGAGCGTGAAGCTGACGGTGCTCTCGTCGACCGCGGTGACCTCGACGATGTCCGCGTAGAGGTCGATATAGGTGGCGGGGTTGTTGGGGTCGAGCATCCAGTCGAAGGTAGCCTTCACGTCCTCGCTGCCGAAGGTGGTGCCGTCATGGAACGTGACGCCCTCTCGGAGCTGGAAGGTGTAGGTGAGGCCGTCGTCCGAGACGGTCCAGGCGGTCGCCAGGCGCGGCTCGAGAGCGAGGTCGTAGCCGAACATCACGAGCGGCTCGATCATGGTGTCGATCAGCTGGTTGTCGTAGACGCTAAGAGCCACGCGCGGGTCGAGGGTACCCGCCTCGGCTTGGAGGGCGATGGTCAGCTGGGTCTGGGCGGCGCTTACGCTCAGGGTCAGGAGCGCTGCGAGGGCGATGAGAAGGCGTTGCATGTGTATCCTCCGGGGGAACAGGCTCGAGTGCATAGGGTTCCTTGTGGTGCGAGGTGGTCGTGGGCGGATCCGACGCGGCACCAGGTGTTACCTGGGTGCCTCCCGCCAACAGGCTTAGCTGGGCTACATATCCTTCACCCCCACGTTCGCGCGGTGGTTACTAGGCTCGGGAGAACCTCCTGGAAGGAAGCGAAGGACGTGACCAGTGTGGGTTCCGTCCATGTACCGATCAGCGGGCCGTCGCATCGTCCGCAAGGTCCCCGAGGGAGAGCGCCATGGCGGTGAGGGAGTCGCGCAGGTGCCGCCGCATGACCTCACGCGCGAGGCCAGGCTCCCCGGCCCTGATGGCGTCGAGCAGTTGCTGGTAATCCTCCAGCTCGTGGCGGGCGTCGTGATCACCAGCACCGAGCGCACTGTGATAGCGCGTCACCTGGTTGTAGAGGCGCCGCAGGGTCCGAGCGAGGGGAACGTTGCGAGCGGCGCCGGCAACGGCGCGGTGGAAGCGGCGGTCGAGGTCGCGGCTCGGGCCCTGGCCCAGTGTCCTGGCCGCCTCGTCCACCAGCGCACTCAACTCTTCGATGTCCTCGTCCGTAGCGCGCTTGGCGGCTAGCGCGCTGGACAGCTCCTCCAGCGGGAAGCGCATCTCTTCCAGGGCACGCAACTCGGTGGGGTCGAGGGGCGCCACGAAGGTGCCACGCCGGGGGCGGATAAGCACCAGGTCCTCCTGCGAGAGGCGGATGAGCGCCTCGCGGATCGGGGTGCGACCGAGCTGCAGGAGCTCGGCAGCGCGCTTCTCATCTATCGCCTCACCCGGCTTCAGCTCGAGCGACAGGATGCGCTCGAGTAGGCCGTCGTAGGCAAGCTGCGCTGCGCGGTGACGCGGCTGCTCTACCGCATCACGTGATATATCTCGTGACATGTCTAGGAACGTTAGCACCCAACCGCCCGGCGGGCAAGCGCCCGACCTAGCGACCTTCGCCACGCGCCGTGAAGCCGTGCGCGGCGCGCTACGGGAGTCCGGCGCCCAAGCGGTAGCCGTTGGCCCCGGCGACGACATGGCCTACCTGCTGGGAGGCCACTCGGTGGCTGATGAACGCCCCTGCTTGCTTCTGGTCTCAGCGAGGGGCGACGCTCTGCTGGTGCCGCGCCTGGCCGAGGAGGAGCTACGCCCTCTCTGCCACGACGTCCGCGTACGCGCCTGGGACGACGGCGACGATGTGCTCGCGGCCTTGCGCGCGCTGTTGGGGGAGATGGAAGTGCCCGAAGGGGCGCAGTTGATCATCGACCCTACCTTGCGGGCTGACGTCCTCCTGATGCTTCAGGCCGCCGTTCCCAAGGGCCGTACCCTCCTCGACCCGCCCCTGGTGACCCAAGCTCGGCTGGTCAAGGACGACCAGGAGCTGAACCGGCTGAAGGCCGCCGCCGACCTCGCTGACGCCGCGGTGGCGTTCGCCTGGAACTCGGCTGTTGAGGGCATCAGCGAGATCGAGCTCTCGTCCCTGGTGCGCTCCTTCCACGAGCGTAACGGTGGCACGCAGCCGTTCGCAGGCGTGTCGTTCGGAGCGAACAGCTCCCTGCCGCATCACACTCCCGGCAGCGACCGCCTGGAGCCGGGCATGCTGATCCTGCTGGACACCGGCTCGCGCCTGCACGGCTACCAGAGCGACATCACCCGCATGGCCTGGTTCGGCCCGACTGAGCCACCGCGCGAGGTCAGCCGTCTCGTCGAACACGTCGAGGCAGCCGTCGAGGCGGCCTACGCCGCCGCCCGCCCCGGCGTCACGGGCGGGGCGGTGGACGCCGCTGCTCGACACGCTTTGACCGCCGCCCGACTCGGCGACAGGTTCGTACACCGCACCGGACACGGCATCGGGTTGTCGGTGCACGAGGCGCCCTATCTGGCGCCCGGCTCGCGCGACGAACTGGTGCCGGGCTCCGCGTTCACCATCGAGCCGGGCGCTTATCTACCCGGCCGTTACGGTGTCCGACTGGAGGACACGGTGATCATGACCGCCCAAGGACCGGTGGCGCTCACGCGCGCGCCCAGGGCGCTGGCGGTCCTCCCCGTGGGCGAAGCATGAGCGCCCCAGGCCTTAGCTGCTCTCGCCCCTTATCTCGCGGGGGTCGAAGGCCACGCGGGGTCCCTCACCAAGGCCCTCGTAGGTGGAGCGGCCGTAGTACACCGCGCCGGGGCTGACCTCGGCCCGCTGGAGCATCCGCTCGTCGAAGGCGCGCGGGTCGTGATGGACGGCCAGCACCTCGCCCACGAACCAGTCGTGGTCGCCGACCGGCACGCGGTTAGCGACGCGGCACTCGTAGGCCACGTACGCGCACTGCAGGATGGGGGCGCGGGTCGCTTCGCCGGGCGCCCACTCGAGCCCGAGGCGCTCGAACTTGTCGATACCGTCCCGGCGGCTCAACGTGCCGGTGGAGGCGACGGCGCGCGCTTGGTCGAAAGGCAGGAAGTGGATGGCGAACGAGCCGGCGTTCACGACGAGGTCGTAGGTGTAGCGCTCGGGAGCGATGGCTACGCCGTAGAGAGGCGGCGCGACCGAGAGGGCGGCGTGCCAGCCGGCTGCCATGACGTTCCGTTCGCCGGCGTGCTCGGCGGTGACGACCGAAACGACACCGGGATAGTAACCGAAGAAGCGTTCTAGGGGGTCGGTGGTGCTGAGTCTAGCGGTGGTGGGGGATCCTATGGTCTGCGGCACCCGGTGAGTCTATTCTCGCAAGCCGTGAAAGCCAAACGGGGGGCGACCGAGAGCGGAGGCTTCTTCCGAGGCCGAACCCAGGGGGCACCGACGTGATGGGGATTAACGCCGTCCCGGCTATACTCGACGGCGGAAGCTGCTCGCGAGGAGGGCGTTGCCATGAGAGTTACGTTCGGAGACCAGAACCGCTCTGCAGGTCAGTTCAACGAGTTACTCGAAAAGATCCCCGTCGGGGAGCTTGCCAGCAGGCTGGGCACGGATGAGGAGACGGCCTCGGAAGCGCTGGTGGCTGCACTCCCGGCGCTGCTTGCCAAGCTGCAGGACAACGCGAGCTCGCGCGACGGAGCCGCTTCACTCGTTTCCGCCCTCCAGCGTCACAACAACGACCTGGCCCGCGGCTCGCAGGTGAACCTGAATCAGGTCGACACGCGAGACGGTAACAACATCCTCAGGCACGTTTTCGGCAACCAGCGCGAGGAAGTGACTCAGCAACTTGCCGGCAACACCAACCGGGCCTCCAGCAGCCTGCTCGACGCGCTGCTGCCCATGCTCGCGCCCATCGCCATGAGCTTCATCTCCAACAACCTGCTGGGCGGCGCTCGGCAGGATCGGACGCAGGCTAGTCACGGCTCCTCCGGCGCCGACCTCAGCAGCCTGATCGGCGGACTCCTCGGTGGCCGCCAGCCGGATCAGCGGACGGGCGAAACGGGCCCCGACATCGGCGCCCTACTAGGTGGGTTGTTCGGCAAGCGAAGCTAGGCCCTTGCCCAACGGTCACCAGCGCCGGATGCTCTAGTGACGTGAACCGCTGAGCTCCACCAGCACTTGCTGCAGCACGGCCGTGGCCCTCAGGTACTCCGCCAGATCGATGCGCTCTTCAGGGGTGTGATCCAGGTTGGAGTCGCCTGGCCCGTACGCCACGGCCGGTACCTTCCATCTTGGCGCCACCACGTTCAGGTCCGACGTACCGGTCTTCAGAACCGGCGCCGGCCTACCGCCTTGGGCGCGCACCGCCACCCTGAACGCTCGCGCCAGCTCGGTGCCGGCCTCGGCCCTGCAGGCGTCCACGCCCATGCCGAACTCCAGGTCCAACCCCGGTAGTCGCTGCACGAGTTCCTCCCGCACTGCTTCCGCGCTCCACCGGAGAGGTAGACGGAAGCTGAGCTCCGCGATGCAGCTCTCCTCCAATCCGTCGCTGCTGCTGGTCATGCTCAGGAGGCTCAGCTGGAGGCGGTCGAACAGGCCCGTCGCGGCCTCGTTCTCATGGGTCACCCAGTCGCTGAGCGTCGTGAAGGCGCCCACCGCCACCTCAGCGGCCGTCGGTTCTTCTCGGGACGAGTGCGCCACGGGCCTGGAGACTCGCAATCTCACCCCGAGCCTGCCCTTGTAACCGAGCGTGTAGCGCTCCCAGCCGCTGGGTTCGCCGACGATGAGCATGTGAGGCGCCGGATAGGTGTCGACTGCGTGACGAGCGCCGCGGCTGGTGGGGGCCTCCTCCTCTACGGCGCCGATGAACCGGAACGTCAGG
>CAYXUE010000065.1:0-7093 GCA_964467885.1 uncultured bacterium
GCCCTCCGCCTTACGCCTTCCGCTCAGGCCAGCCTCCCTCGTGCTTCGCCCAGCGCCAGGACCTCGCCGCCGAACGCCGCCGCGAAGTCGCGGGCGTCCTCACCCGTGAGGAAGGGCAGCACGCTCGGTTTGCAGCAGGCCGTGACGCGGCTACCCAGCACGTACGTGGCCTCCGCGGCGCTGGTGACGCGGCCGTAGAGGAAGTCGGTGGCGAGGAGCGTGGCGAACTCCTCGTCCGAGGTGGCCAGCAGCAACGCGCAGTGACCGCAGCACGCCTCCCGCTGCCGCCCGCCGTGCCCGCTGCTGAAGCTGAAGCGGAGCCGGTCGACGATGGGGGTGGAACATGCGGGGCAGAGCCTGAGCGTCCTCGTGGCCAGCGCGGGCTGCTGCACCGCGCCGTGGGTCTTGACCAGCGCGCCGCGCTCGGCAAGGGCAGCGGTGTCGCGGTGCACGGTCATCTGCGACACGCCAAGCCGCGCCGCCAAATCCGACAGCCGCAGGCTGCCCTCGGCGCTCAGCCATTCCAGGATCTTCGCCTGCCTTCCCGCTGGGGTGTTCACCGTAAGTAGCTCCGGAAGCGCCGTAACCTGGAGTGACGGCGCCGTTCTGTTAAGTCTTGTTGCCTATAACAGATTATCACAGCTATGCTCGGAGCGGACGCGAATCTGGCGCAACGCCGTGCGTCACGCAGGCACCAGGGTTCCAGGTCGGCTGCCGTAACCTAGCCCTGGAGAACGAACAAGAGGACCGCCAGAGATAGGCAGAAGAACAGCTGGCAAACGGGAGAACTACCTGACCGTGGTCGTGACCAAATCCCTCCTCCTCGTAACCGCCGCGCTGCTAGCCGGCATGGCGCTGGCACCGTCGTTGGTGGGGGTCACGCCGCCGCGGCGGTCGTCCCGCTGGCTGCTCCTGGCGCTCACGGTGGCGCTCATCGGCCTCACCGCACTGGAAGTGACCACCAACCTGCGCCGGCTGCTGGGCTTCGTGGAGTGGGACATGTTCCTCACCTACTTGCAGACCACCAGGCACGGTCACGCGGCCCTCCTCCGCATCGGCACGGCACTCCTACTGGGCGCGCTGCTGTTGGTGGGGTCCATGGAGCGCCTGCAACTGCCGAAGGCGCTCCTGGTTCTGGCGCTGCTGTTCAGCTTCAGCTACTCCAGCCACGCAGCGGCCATGGGCGGCACGGGGCCCATGGTGGTGGACTGGCTGCACTTCGTGGCCGTGTCCGCCTGGTTGGGCGCGCTGCTGGCGGTGGCGCTGGCCGCCATCTGGACGCCCGGCCAGCGCGAAGCGAGGAGCGAGGCGGTGGGGCGCCTCTCCGCCATCGGCCTGGGGGCAGTGGTGGTCATGGCCGTCACCGGCAGCGTTAGCACCCTCGTGCACCTCTCGGACCCACCCATGTTCGTGGGCTCACCCTACGCCCGCTCATGGCTGGTGAAGATACTGCTAGTGCTCACCGTTCTGGCATGCGCCGCCTGGAACCGCCTCAGGCTGGTGCCCCTCACGCGCCGTGAAAGCGGCTTCACCCGCCTCCGCACCGGCATCGGCGTGGAGCTCGCGCTGCTGGCCGCCGTCTTCGTGGCCACTGGCTGGCTCAGTACTAGTCCGCTCCCGCACTCCGCAGACGCAGGGGTGAACGCCTACGAGAACCTGCTCGGCTTCGTCGAGTACTTGAAGGAGAGATGACCATGCAGATCCGCAGCAACTTACTCACCGCCCTCCTCGCCCTGCTGCTCCTGAGCGGATTCGGCCTGGCGCACCAGAGCAAGGAGGTAGGCGGCGGCGCGTACCGCGTGGTGGTCGGCTACCTCGTGAACCCCGCCTACACCGGGCAGATGAACGGCATAGACCTGGCCATCCGCGACGCCGACGGCCAACCCATGATGGGTCTGGAGCGCAGCATCCTGGCCTGGGTCATAGCGCCCGACGGTAGCGAGTTGGCGCTCACCATCCGCCCCAACGCGGATAAGGAGGGCTGGTACACGGGCAACTTCATCCCCACGGTGCCGGGCAACTACACCTTCCGCGTGAGCGGCTTCATCGCTGACGTCGAGTTCGAGGAGCACTTCGACGAGCCCGCGCACAACGATCCGCCCGTGATGGACGCCGCCGGGATCAGCCTGCCGTGATGCGCAGGCTCCTGACTCTCGCGCTACTGGCCACGCTGAGCGTGGTGAGCGCCCACGCGCACCTGGCGGCCTCCAGCCCGGCGGCCGACGCCGTGGTGCCGACCACCGAGGCGGCCAGCGTCATCACCCTCGAGTTCACCGAGGGCGTGGAGCTGGGGTTCTCCACCTTCCGGCTGGTGCCCATCGAGCACCAGCTGGACGTCACCGATGACACCTTCGCCATGCGACTGAACGCCCTGGCCGCCCAGAAGGCTGCCGAGGTGCTCGGCGTGCGCGGTGAGGTGGAGGGCGAGATCCCCTTCCAACTCGAGCCCGCCCGCGGCACCGTCGAGAAGTTCGACCTGCAGCTGGCCGAGCCCCTGGCGCCCGGCAGCTACGTGCTGGCCTGGCGCGTGCTGTCGGTGGACACCCACGTCATCGAGGAGTTCATCACCTTCACCGTGGCGCCCTGAGCTAGCTCCTGCTGGTCTCCTGGGCGTACGCATGTGGCCGGCAGGGCCACGGCATGTGCATGAGGCCGGCAGGGCTACCAAGCCGACCGGATCCGGGTGTTAGCTGGTCTCCTCCACGACCCAGCCGAGGTACGCAGCGAGGCCGGAGGTGGCTGGGTAGGCCACCACCGCCGGCACGTCGTAAGGGTGCAGTTCCTCGACGGCCGCTACGAGTTCGGGTAGGCGTTCGCGGGAGGTCTTGGCCCAGGCGAGCACCTCCGACTCCGTCCGCACCTCACCTTCCCAGCGGTAGAACGAGGTGCCGGCGGCGCTGACGTTCACGCAGGCAGCCAGCCTACGCTCGACCAAGGCTCGCGATACCTCGCCGGCAACCTGCTCGTTGGGGAACGTCATGTAAACGGCGATGACCTGCGCGGTCGCTTCTGTCGTCATGCCTCCAGGTTAGAGGACGGCCTCTATGCGGTCGTCTCCACGTGCCGCTTGAAGTTGTCCAGGATGGCCTGCCAACCGGCTCTCTGCTGCTCCAGCGGGAACTCGTTCTCCGGGTCGAAAGTCACGCGCACGCGAACTCCGCCCTGTACCTCGTCGAACTCCACCGACGCCTGGCGCTCGCCGAGGCTGTACTCGATGAGACGCTGGTCCACGACGTTGGTGTAGGTGCCGGCGAAGTCGAAGCCCGCGCTGCCGTCCTTGGCCTCCATGCGGGTGGAGAACTGCCCACCCGGGCGCAGGTCGGAAGTGGCGGAGGGAGCGTGCCAGTCGTCGGAGGCATAGTTCCACTGAA
Source organism: uncultured bacterium (assembly GCA_964467885.1). Lineage (GTDB taxonomy): Bacteria > Deinococcota > Deinococci > Deinococcales > Trueperaceae > JAAYYF01. The sequence goes on from CAYXUE010000065.1 coordinate 3,372, forward strand.
CCATGTCGTCCGGATTCGAGTAAGCTCGCCATACCTCACCGATAGGCGCGTTGACGATCGTCTCTACGACAACCTTCTCCATGTACGTCCTCCTTCCACCTCTTCAAGCGCGAGGTTAGACGGTCGGCCCGCGGGTTGTATAGGGGGGTCGCTCCGGGGCGGAGCCGTGCTGTGCCGCTGCTGCCGTATCCAGGCGTAACGGCCATGTGACGCCCGGCTTCGCATCATGCGGAAGAAGGAGGTACGGCATGTTCATGATCGTCGGAGCCACGGGATCGCTGGGGGGAAGCGTGGCCCAAGCGCTTCTGGAGCGGGGGGAGCGCGTTCGCGTTCTCGTGAGGACCGAGTCGCCCATGCGGGCCACCGGACGATTCACGGACCCTACGGCTCTGGAGCGGGCGGGCGCGGAGGTAGTGGGAGGGGACCTGCGGGAGCCGGAGAGCATAGCGCCCCACCTGTCGGGTGTCAGGGCGCTCCTCTCCACCGCGTCCGGGACGAAGCGGGCTCCGCCCGATACCGTTCAGGCGGTCGACCTGGAAGGCACCGCCGCACTGGCGCGCATGGCGCGCGAGGCAGGGGTGGAGCACATGGTCTACGTCTCGGCCCGTGGTGCGGCGCCGCAGGCGCCACCTTTCCTGCGCGTCAAATGGCAGGGCGAGGACGCCGTGCGGCAGCACGGACCACCCGCCACCATCATCAGGCCTGCTGCGTACATGCAGGACTGGATCGGTTTCGTCTACGGGGCGCAGCTGCAGGGCGGGACGCGGGTGCAAGCCATCGGCAGCACGGATCCACTGAAGGCGTACGTGGACGAGGCCGATGTGGCCAAGGTGGTCACCGCCGCGCTACTGGCCGGCCCGCCCGCTGCCGGTGCGGCCGCGGAACCGGTGGAACTCTCCGCCGACTCGGCCAGGGTCAGCGAGGTCGTGGCGCGCATGGCGCAGGCCTCGCGGCTGCCCCTCACCGTCGACCGCCTTCCGGTGGGTAGCAGCGTGAACACCGTGCCGGAGCCGATGGCCGGCGTGATCACGGGGTTACTCACCATGATGGCCGACCTGCCCGACGACCCTTACGTCAGCGAGGACCTGGAGGCTCGCTACCAGGTCAAGCCGCGCAAGGTCGACGAGTTCGTCCAGGGCATGTTCGCTGGAGCGCCGGCCGACTGACGGCAGCTCGGCCCATGGCGGGCCCGGTAACGAGCCTCAGCGGTGAGGCTGTCTCTCCATCCGGGGCTAGGTCCAGCTCGCCCCGAGGGCGGCGCGCGCAGGACCGGTAGCGGCGCACCGCTTCCTGCGCGCGCCTCGGCTCCCGCGTCCCGTGCCGTGCGCTTGCCCCCGGCTGGGCGGAACTCCGCTCCTATACTGCGGCGGCCGGACCGCTCCGGAGATTGGGGATGCCACCATGGCCGTACGAACCTGGAACATCGACCCCACCCACTCCACCATCGAGTTCTCGACCAAGCACATGATGTTCACCACCGTGCGCGGGCGCTTCAAGGAGTTCAGCGGGCAGCTGCACCTGGACCGCGAGGCGCCCGACAGTTCCTGGGCCGAGGTGAGGGTCAAGGCGGAGAGCCTGGACACCGGTGCTCCGGACCGAGACGGTCACCTGCGCAGTCCCGACTTCTTCGATGTGGAGAACCACCCCGAGATCGTGTTCCGCACCACCGAGTCGATAGGCGCAGCGCCCGAGGAGGGCACCCGCTTCCGCGTGAACGGCGATCTGACCATCGCCGACACCACGGAGCCCGTGACGTTGGACGTGCTGTTCCAGGGCCGCGGGCAGGATCCGTGGGGCAAGGAGCGTGTGGGCTTCCAGGCCTCGTGCGAGATCGACAGGCGCGACTGGGGCCTCAAGTGGAACCAGGCGCTGGAGACAGGTGGCGTGCTGGTGGCCAACAAGGTGCGGATAGAAGTGGAAGTGCAGGCGGTCCTGGCCGACTCCGAGGAGGGATGACATGACTACCGACCTGCAAGGGAAGAAGATCGCGTTCCTGGTGGCGCCCAAGGGCACGGAGCACGACGAGCTGGTGAAGCCCATGGAGGCGGCCAGGGAGGCGGGGGCCGAGACCGTGCTCGTCTCGAGCGAGGCGGGCACCGTGAAGACGAACCGCAAGGACCTGGAACCCGGCGAGGAGCTGCAGGCCGACCTGGGCTCCAAGGACCTGCAGGCGGACGATTTCGACGCCGTGGTGGTGCCGGGCGGCACGGTCGGGGCGGACAAGTTGCGCGCGGACGAGGACCTGGTCGCTTTCGTTCGCAGCTTCGTCGAGCAGGGCAAGCCCGTAGCGGCCATCTGCCACGGCCCCTGGGTGCTGGTGGAGGCGGGCGTGGTGGACGGCCGCAAGGTGACCTCGTACCCCAGCCTGCAGACCGACATCCGCAATGCCGGCGGCAACTGGGTGAACGAGGAGGTCGTGGTGGACAACGGGATGGTCACCAGCCGCAAGCCGGACGACATCCCGGCCTTCACGCAGAAGATGATCGAGGAGATCGCCGAAGGCGTCCATAGCGGGCAACGCGTGGCTCGGTAGCACACCGGAACGGGAACCCCGCGGGCTGCTATGCTTCCACTGGAAGGTGATTCACCGAACGGTGATTCACTGAAAGGTGAAAGCAGGCCGCCCGATGGTCAAAGGAGACACTAACAACCCGTTCAGGATCGGCGAGCGCGTGACTGGCTACCACTTCGCCGACCGCGAGGAGGAGGTGGCGCGCATCCGCGCCGCCATGTTGTCCTCCAGCAAGCTGCTCGTCTACGGCCCGCGCCGTATGGGCAAGAGTTCGGCCATCTGGAACGCTGCTGAGTCCGCGCGCCGCTCGCGGCCAAAGCCCATAGTGGTCACCGCCGACGTGGCCACGGCCACCAACCTTTACGACGTGTCGGCGCGCCTGCTGCGTTCGCTCTACGCCGAGACGCGCTGGCTGAAGCTGCGCATCGAGGACTTGCTGGGCGGGCTGGCGCCGCGTGTGACCGTGAAGTTCGACGAGCGCGGCGGGCCGCCCGCCATCACCTTCGGACTGGACCGCCGCACCGCCAGCGAGGAGGAGCGGCGGCGCGCCTTCGAGGGGGTGGTGCAGCGCCTCAGCCAGATCCGTGACGACACAGGTAGGCCGGTGGCCGTGGTGCTGGACGAGTTCCAGGCCGTGCACGCCTTCGCGGGCGAGAGTTCGGAGTGGCACCTGCGCGACGTCATGCAGCGGCACGGCGACCTGGCCTTCGTGTGCGCCGGCTCGCAGGAGTCGCTCATCCAAGACATGATCGGTCCCAAGCGGGCCTTCTACAAGATGTTCGAGCTGCTGCACCTGGGCCCCATCCCGCCCGAGGTACTGGCGCAGTGGATCGAGGAGCGCCTGGCGCGGGGCAGGGGCGTGAAAGCCGGTGTAGGACTCGAGATGGTGCGCCTGGCGGGTCCCAGGACGCAGGACATCATCCAGGTGGCGCGGCAGCTCTACTTCCTGGGGTTGGCGGCGCGGCGCAAGGTGGAGGTGGCCGACGTGGACGGGGCCGTGGGTGAGGTGGTGCGCAACGAGGCGCCCCTGTTGCAGACGATCTGGAACGGCCTCTCGGCCCAGCAACAGGATGTTCTGCGGGTAGTGGCCCTGGGCGTTGAGCAGCTCTACTCGGCGCAGGTGCGCGATCAGTACGGTCTGCCTGGCGCCTCCTCCGTGCACAAGGCCGTGGAGGTGCTGGCCGAGCGGGGGCTGCTAGTGAAGGGGGAG
>CAYXUE010000065.1:7193-12397 GCA_964467885.1 uncultured bacterium
CGTGCACAAGGCCGTGGAGGTGCTGGCCGAGCGGGGGCTGCTAGTGAAGGGGGAGAGCGGCGCCCTGTTCGACAGCCCCTTCTTCCAGCGTTGGGTGCGCACGCAGGTGGCGGCCGACCTGGGGTAGGGCGAACTCTCCGGGGGCGGGTCGGGTGAGCCTACAGGGCTCCCGGAAGGCTCTCTTAGCGTGAGTTTCTAGGAGGCGGGAGCTTCTCCCACCGGGGCGGGGCCTAGGCGACCTCTCGGCTCTCGTCCGCCTGCCCCTCATCCACCCAGGTGCGCGCCCAGGCGCCCAGGCCGTCCAGCACGGGCCGCAGGGCCTCGCCCATGTCCGTGAGCTGGTACTCGATGCTCACGGGCGTGGTGGGTTGCACCACGCGCTTCACCAGCCCCTCGGCCTCGAACTCCTTGAGGCGCTCGGAGAGCATCTTGTCGCTGATGCCGGGGATGGAGCGCGCCATCTCGTTGAAGTGGGTGGCCCCGTCGAGCAGCACGCGCAGTACGGCGCCGGACCAGCGCCGGCCGATGATCACGGCCGCCTTGTTGAAGCGGGGGCACAGCTCGACATCGAACCTTTCCATGCTACCGAGTGTAGTACAGGCACTCACTTGATGCAAGTAGCTTACTAAAGTATAGTGACGGGACCGCGGAGAGGCGCCGCGGTTGTTCGGGCCGCCACACGGCGGCGATCACCAGTCACCCACGTGTCGGCGGAACGCCGACGCGAGCGAACGATGGAAGGGCAAGGTACGTGATGGAGTCGAACGGCGAAGGATTGAACGCGATGTTCTGCGATCTGGAGACGGGTGTGTGCGGGCCGACCGACGCGCAGGAGGGCGCCGACGCGGCGCCGAAGCTGACGCAGCTGCGCCCCGCGGCCAGGAAGGTCGACATGTACTACGTGACGGATCCCATCTGCTCGCACTGCTGGGCGCTCGAGCCTGTGCTGCGGCGCTTCGAGCACGAGTACGGCCAGCACCTGAACGTGCGGGTGGTCATGGGTGGCCTGCTGCCCAAGTGGGACGGCTTCGCGGACCGCGCCAACGGCATCGGCGGCCCCCAGGACGTGGGCCATCACTGGCGCAAGGTGGGGGAGGCCTCCCGCATGCCCATCGACGGCTCGCTCTGGCTGCGTGACCCCGTCAGCTCCTCCTACCCGCCCTCCCGCGTTTTCACCCTCCTTAGGGAGCGCGATCCGCAACTGGCGCGCACCTTCATGCGCCGTGCTCGCGAGGCCGTCTTCGCCTTCGACGAGAACATCGCCGACCCCAAGGTGCTGGCGCGGCTGGTGGACGGGCTCGGGGTGGCCGACCTGGACGGCGCAAGCGTGGTGGCCGAGGCGGACTCCGAGAGGGGCCAGGCCCTGCTGCAGCGCGACCTCGACCTGGCGCGCGAGCTGGGCGTTCGCGGCTTCCCCACCATCCTCCTGATGGACGAGGAAGGCGTGGGCGTGAAGGTCACGGGCGTTCGGCAGCTCGAAGCGTACGTGGACGGCCTGGAGCAGGTGCTCGGCGAAGGCGTGACCCTGCGCCGTAACGATCCGACGCCCCTCTCCGAACTGTTGGAGCGCGAAGGCCGCCTCTTCGCGAGAGAGATCGAGGCCTACTACGGCGTGGCGCCGGAGGCCGTGGCCGACTTCGTGCGCGACCGCATCAACGGTGAGGAGCCGCGCTCGGGTGAGGTGCTGGGCGAGAGGTACTGGGAGAGCGAAGCCGTAAGTCGGGCAAAGGCCGCTGCTAGCGACTGAAGCCAGTTCCCGCAGCGGATAGCTGCCGCCTAGGTCAAGTTGACCAGCCGCCTCCTGTTCGCACCGACATAATCGGTAGCGAACAGGAGGCGGTTCATGAGTTCGCTCTTCGGCACCGATGGCCTAGGCGCCATCTTGGTCACTGGCCCCCTCGCTTACTTCGCGATCATCGCGCTCATCCGAGCCTTCGGCAAACGCTCGCTCTCGCAGATGAACGCCTTCGACCTCGTGGTCACGGTTGCCCTCGGCTCGCTCCTGGCCAGCACCATCCTGGATGACACCGTGTCGTTGCTGGAAGGCGTGGTGGCCATCGGCATACTGCTGGTCGGTCAGTTCCTGATAACCTTCCTGTCCACCCGCACCGGCACCATCATGCGGCTGGTGCGGGCGGACCCTTCATTGGTGTACAGTCGCGGCGCGTTCATGGAGGACGCCATGATGCGCGCCCGCGTGACGCGTTCGGATGTGCTGTCGGCTGTGAGGAGCGCGGGGCATGGCTCCACGGCCGAGGTGGATGCCGTGGTGCTCGAGCCGGACGGTTCCTTCTCGGTACTGACTGACGTGGCAGTACGAGAGGGGATACCGGGGATGTGAGGGGCCGGGTGCGCCTCTAGTGGTCTAGTCGGCGCCGGCCTTCATCGGCCGGTACCTGAAGTTGACCTCTTCCAGGGGTTCGCCGTTCAGCAAGGTGAGCGCCACGGGGGCGCCACCCGGTTTGTCGTACAGGCGGATGCCGTCGCCGAGCAGCACCGGCAGCACGTGGAGGTCGATCTCATCGATGAGTCCACGCTCCAGCAGCTGCTTGCCGACGGTGGGCGAGAGCACCTCGACGTTCTTCTCGCCCGCTGCCCGCTTGGCCAGTCGCAGGGCCTCGGCCACGTCGCAGTTGAGGAAGGTGACGCCCTCGGCGGGCTCAGCGTCCTCGGGGTGATGCGTCAGCACGAAGATGGGTCCGCTCCAGGCGCCGCCGTACGCCGCCTTGGGGTCGGGATACACGTCCCAGCCCGCCCTGCCGCCGAGGATGGCGCCGGTGGTTCTAACGTACTCGTCTATCAGCCCAGCGCGGTTCGTCGCGGCCGGCATCCAGCTCATGTCGTGGCCCGGGCCGGCCACGAAACCGTCGAGCGACATGGAGAAGTGCCAGAGGACCTTCCCGGCAGCGGTTTGGGGAGCGGTGTCTCGCATAGGCGCCTCCTGCGGTTAGAGGTGAGTCAGCTGACTCACCTCGGTGGATTCTAGGGGCTGACCGGTCGTGAGTCAAGTGGCTCACCTCTGTGCCATCCTGGGGTATGGCGCATGAACTGTCCCCCTACCACCGTCAGGTCGCCGAGGCCAAACGCGACGCCATCCTCGAGGCGGCCACGGAACTGTTCCTGGAGTTGGGTTACGACAGGGTCTCACTCGCTCGCGTGGCCAAGGCCGCCAACGTCTCCAGGGCCACGCTCTTCAAGCGATTCCCCACAAAGGCGGAGCTATTCGAAGCCGCGGTTCTCGCTGCGGGCAACACGCCAGAGGAGAGCTTGACGGTCCCGCCAGCCACGGACTTCCGGGCTGGCCTGGTCACCCTGGGCCTGGCCTACGTGGAACTTCTGAACCGACCCGGCATGTCGGACCTCATCAGGGTCATCATCGCCGAATCCCCGAAGTTCCCGGAGCTGCGCGAGCGCACCTTCGACTTCGGCACGCTGCCCGTTCTTGCCGCGCTGAAGCGCTACTTCCTGGCAGCTAACGTGGCGGGAACCGCCAGCGTGGACGATGCGGACCTGGCGGCCACCCAGTTCCTGGGCATGATCGCCACCGTGGTCTTCTGGCCCCGTTTGGTCCACGGCAACTGGTCGTTGAGGGAGGACGAGACGCTCAGCGTGGTGGAGCAAGCGGCAGAGACGTTATGGGCCCGCTTCGGGGTGCGCGCCAGCGCCTGATGAGCCTGGCCCCTGAGGCGAGGTCCGGCCAGGTTCTGCGGGCCGGGTTCTGGAGTCCGCACATCCCGACGGCGAGACCAACGGCGAGGGCGGCCTGCGGCTGCACGGGCCTGCGATACAAGGGAACTGCGCTGCGCCGGGGCCTTAAGCGCATCTTAAGGTGGGCCTGCCTATCCTTCGGGCAGCTGAACCGAGTTCCCTGCCTTGGAGGCGCCCGCCATGCATGTGCTCCCCGTCGTCCTGCGAGTCGCTCTGGCCGTTTCGTTGGTCGCCATCCTGGCGGCTTGCGGCTCGTCTCCCGGCGGCAACACCGATCCGCCGCCCTCCTCTCCGCCTCCCGCACTGCCTGAGAGGCTGACGGCTTGCACCGATCTGGCCGGCAGCATCGAGATACCGGACCCGGTCTTCCGCGCCTACCTGCATCTGCGCACCGGCATCCCCGAGGGCCAACCCCTCACCTGTGGAGCCTTGCGCGACCTGACCCAACTCTTCCTCGGCAGCACGCGCACGGTGCGCTCGCTGGAGGGGGTGGAGCACCTGCAGGGCGTCACCAGCATCACGCTGGACGAGCAGGACCTGCTGCCGAACTCCGAGTTCTACCGCCTTGGCGCCCTGAAGAACCCCACCGACCTCAAGATCTACGGAGCAGAACAACTGACGAGCATCGAGTTCGTCGCAAGCTTCACGCAGCTCGACATCCTGCAGGTGGACGACAGCGCGCTCGCCAGTCTGGCGGGTGTGGAGGACCTGACCGCGTTGCGAACGGTGTACGTGCGCGACAACCCGAACCTGACGAGCGCCGAACCCCTGGGTGGTCTGGAGAACCTCGAGACGGTCCATATTTCCGGTAACGCCATCACGAGCCTGGCGCCCTTCACCGGCATGACCGGACTCAGGAAGCTGCTGGCATCGGGTAACGCCCTCACAACGGTGGACGTGCGCGACCTGCCGGCACTGGAAGAGTTGCAGTTGACCGACAATCAGCTGACCTCGCTGCCCGCTTTCGCCTCGCTCGGCATGCCGAACCTGAGAAGCCTGGCGGTGGCCATCAATGGACTTACGAACCTTGCCGGACTGGAGGGGCTCACGCTGTCGTTCTTCGCGGCCACCGGCAACGAGCTCACCACAATCCACCACATTGCCGATCTGAAGGGCGTGAGCATGCTGTACCTGGACGACAACCTGCTCACCGACATGACGCCGCTCGGCAGCGTCGAGTGGGGTAGTGGCGCAACCGTTCAGCTCGGGCGGAACTGTCTGGGCGTCATCTACTTCCCGGAGAGCGGTCTGCATACCTTGCCGGCGGGTCCGAACAACGAGACGTGGAAGGACCTGACGTTGAGCAAGGGCGTCAACGTGCATCTGATGCCGCTGGCTTCCGATAACCGTTGCGAGGGCAAGCCTGGTTATTGAGACCCCCACGCTTTACCCCCGGACGCATACAGAACGGCGCCCCGAGCGTATCGGGGCGCCGTCTAGCACGTGGTGGGTCGTGTAGGACTCGAACCTACGACCTACTGATTAAGAGTCAGCTG
>CAYXUE010000066.1:0-11631 GCA_964467885.1 uncultured bacterium
GAGGACAGCGCGTGGAAGCTGCCCATGCGGCTTCAGCACGTGAACTATCCTGGTCGCATGGCGCTATCCGATATCGAACTGCGCGTGCTGGGCGCGCTGACGGAGAAGGAGCGGGTGACGCCCGACTCCTACCCGCTGACCACCCAGGCGCTCCTAACCGCCTGTAACCAGAAGACGAGCCGGGACCCGGTCACGGACTACCACCTGCAGGAAGTGAACGAGGCGCTGCAGAAGCTGCGCGACAAGGGTCTGGTCGGCACCCGCCAGGAGGTCACCGACCGCGTGCCCAAGCACGCGCACCGGCTCACGGCTGCCCTCGACGTGAACGTGGATGAACTGGGGCTCCTCAGCGTGCTCATGCTGCGCGGGCCGCAGACGGCCGGCGAGCTGCGCACCCGCACCGACCGCTACCGCCTCTCGCTGCGCAGCCTGCCTGACTTCGACGCGTGCCTGCGCTCGCTGGCGGAGCGCAGCGTGCCGCTCGTGCGCAACGTGGGCCGTAGCCCGGGCCAGAGCCAGGACCGCTGGGAGCACACGCTGGGCTTCGACGAGGATCGGCTGCAGCCGCGTGTGCGGCGGCCCGAGGGGGCGGCGGGGAGCGGCAGCTCCGAGCTGGTAGGGGGCGCCGGCACGGTGGGCGGCTCCGCTCCTACGGACGACACCGCCGCATCCGTTCCGGGCCCATCGGCCGGCGACCTGGAACGCCTGACGCGCCGCCTCGAGCAGCTCGAGGAGCGGGTGGCGGTGCTCGAAGCGGAGCTCGGGCTCTAGCGGCTGGTCGACTAGGACGCCCCGCCCGCCCGCTGCAGCAGCTGGCGGACCTCCTCGTCGGACACCTGGTCGAAGCGGCCGTACCACTGCCCCACGCTGCGGAACGGGCTGGGCGTCTCGAGGCAGAGCAGCTCGTCGGTCAGGCGCATGAGCTCCTGCACCACCTCCTGGCTGGCCAGCGGCACGGCCACGGTCACCTGCCCCGCGCCTGCGCGGCGCAGGGCCGACACCGCCACGCGCATGGTGGCGCCGGTGGCCACGCCGTCGTCCACCACGATCGTCCTGCGGCCCCGCACGTCCAGCGGCGGACGCTCACCGCGGTAGGTGCGCTCGCGCCGCTGCAGTTCCTGCAGCTCGCGTTCACGCACGCCGTCCAGCGCGGCCCGGCTCACGCCCAGCGACCTCACCAGTTCCTCGTTGATGAACTCCGCGCCTCCGCTCGACACCGCGCCGAGCGCCAACTCCTCGTGGCCCGGCATGCCCAGCTTGCGCACCACCAGCACGTCCAGCGGCGCCTCCAGGGCGTGCGCCACCTCGAACGCCACCGGCACCCCGCCACGCGGCAGGGCCAGGACCAACGGGGTTCGGGCCGTAGCCGAGTCCTGACCGGCCTGCGCCCGGCGCTGCTCCCTATGTAGAAGTGCCCGGGCCAGACGCCGACCGGCGTCCACCCGGTCCTCGAACAGTGGTCGGATCAGGCCCCTCCCCTCAGTGATCCGCTGCGTGCCCCTCCGCCTGGTGCCCGCTGGCGGAACGCTCGACCATGTGCTCGCCCACCATGTGACCGAGCTTGAGGGCCTTGGTCTCCAGGTAGCGCTGGTTGAACCGGTTGCGCCCCACCTGGAGCGGCACGCGCTCGGTCAGCTCGAGGCCGAAGCCCTGCAGTGAGGCCACCTTACGCGGATTGTTGGTGAGGAGCCTGATGCGCTGCACGCCCAGGTCCACCAGGATCTGCGCTCCCACGCCGTACTCACGCAGGTCGGCTTCGAAGCCGAGTTCTTCGTTGGCCTCCACCGTGTCGGCCCCCTCGTCCTGCAACTCGTATGCACGCAGTTTGTTGATCAGACCGATGCCGCGCCCCTCCTGCCGCAGGTAGACCAGAACGCCGCGCCCCTCGGCCGCTATGGCCTGCAGGGCCGCGTCGCGCTGAGCGCCGCAGTCGCAGCGCAGGCTGTGCAGGGCGTCGCCGGTGAGGCACTCGGAGTGCAGCCGCACGAGCACGGGCTCGGACGTGGTCAAGTCACCCATGGTGAGAGCCACGTGCTCGTCGCCCGTCAGCTCGTCGCGGTAGCCGTGGATACGGAACTCGCCCAGATCGGTGGGGAGGTCCGCCGAGGCCTCGTGCGATACGAAGGCGTCGTGCTTCAAGCGGTGGGTTATGAGGTCGGCGATGGTGCCGACCTTCAGCCCGTGCTGGGCCGCGAAGCGCCGCAGCGCCGGCAGGCGCAGCATGCGCCCCTCGTCGTCCATCAGCTCCGAGATGACGGCGGCGGGGGTGAGGCCCGCCATCCGGGTGAGGTCCACCCCCGCTTCGGTGTGACCCGCACGCCGCAGCACGCCGCCCCGGCTGGCGCGGAGGGGGAAGACGTGGCCCGGTCTGGCCAGGTCGGCGGCCGTGGTTCCGGGGCGCACGGCGGTGCGGATGGTGGTGGCCCGGTCGGCGGCGCTTATGCCAGTGGTGATGCCCTCCTTGGCCTCGATGCTGACGGTGAAGGCCGTACCGCGCCGTGCGGTGTTGTGCTCCACCATGGGCGCCAGCTCGAGTCGGTCGGCGATGGCGGGCTCCAGCGCCAGGCACACGATGCCGCCCGTGTGGCGGATCATGAAACCCAGCTGCTGCTCGTCGGCGAAGTCGGCGGCCAGCACCAGGTCGCCCTCGTTCTCGCGGTTCTCGTCGTCCACCATGATGATGGGCCGGCCGGCCCGCAACTCGGCCACCAGTTCCTCCACGGTGGCCAGCGGTGCTACTTCGGGTTGCGTGGTGGTTGCATGGCTCATCGCTGCACCGCCTCTTCGCTCGGTGGGGCGTGGCGGCCAACCGTGCGCGCGTCCCTGGGCTGAGCTTCCTCCTGGCGCGCAGCGGTCGGATGCTCGGCCGCCTCGCGCAGCAGCTGCTGACGTTCGGCGTACTTGGCCAGGATGTCGCTCTCCACGTTCACGCGGTCGCCCGCCTGCAGGTCGCCGAGCGTGGTGACCTGCAGGGTGTGGGGGATGAGCCACAGCGTGAACTCCGGGGCGGGCCACTCCGGGCGCGTGCCGCCGGGGCCGCCCACGTCCACCAGCGTGAGGCTCACGCCGTCCACCGTGACGCTGCCCTTGGGCACCAGGTGGGGAGCCAGGTGCTCCGGCGCGCGCAGGCGCATGACGTAGGCGCCGGGCTGGGCGCTGACCTCCAGTACCTCACCCACGCCGTCCACGTGCCCGGAGACGATGTGGCCGCCCAGCCTATCGGAGACGCGCAGCGCTCTTTCCAGGTTCACGTGCTTCCCTTCCTCCCAGCGGGGCGCGGTCTTGGCGAGCGTCTCCGACGAGAGTTCCACTTCGAACTCGCCGTCCCCGCACGCCACCACCGTCAGGCAACAGCCCGACACGGCGATGGAGTCGCCCAGGCGCGTGCCCTCCAGCACCTTCTCCGCCGCTACGCTCACGCGCGTCAGGCCGCCCTGGGCCTCGCCTGCGGCCGCTACCGGGGCCACCCGCGTCACCTTCCCAACCTCTTCCACGATGCCGCTGAACATCAGGTCACTCTCCTGCCCGCTGGGGCGGCGGCCGACCGCCGCGCGTCTTCCTCGCGGCTTCCGGCTTCCGCTGCTTGTTCGCTTCGGTGTTCGTGCTCCGTTGGCTCGTCCGCCACCAGGACCACTGGGTAATCGGGATGGCCGGTCAGTAGCAGATCCGCGCCCACCACCTGCACCTCCAGGTCGGGGAGGCTCACGGCGTCGTCCATGCTGGCCGCGCCGGTTCCGCCGAGTGGTCCCGGCACACCGGCGCCGCCGATGAGCGTGGGCGCCACGAACCAGGCCACTCTGTCTATCAACTCTGCCTCCAGGAACGCCGCCGCCAACTCGCCGCCGCCCTCCAGGAGCAGGCTGGTGACGCCGCGCTGCAGCAGCTCCCGGAGAGCCGCTTTGAGGTCGGGCCGCCCCTCGCGCTCCTGGGCGAAGATCACGTCCGCGCCCCGGTTCAGTAGCTGCCTAAGAAGGGGGGTTGCAGCGGGGTTGCGCTGCAGGACGTTCTGGCCCGCCACCACGATCACACGGGCGTCGGCGCCATCGGGGCCCGGCTCGAAGAGGCGCGCGTTGGTCGGGGTCCGCAGGTCGCTGTCGAAGATAACCTTCACGGGCGTGCGGCCCGGCGGAGCGCCAGCCGTTCCGCCACTCGGCTCCACCGTCACGCCGCTGAGTGTGCTTCTGGGACTCTCGGGGATGCGGGTGGTGAGGGACGGATCGTCCATCAGCACGGTGCCGATGCCGACGCCGATGGCGTCGTACTCGTCGCGCCACCGGTGGACCTTGGTGCGGGCGGCTTCGCCCGTGATCCAGCGGGCGGGTCCGCCGCGCACGGCCACCTTGCCGTCGAGCGACATGGCCGTCTTGTAGAGCACGAACGGCCGGCCCAGCATCCTGTTGGTGCGGAACACTTCGTTCTGCAGGTTGGCCTCGTCCTGCAGGACGCCCGTATCGACCACCAGCCCGGCCTGCCTCAGGCGTTGCACCCCGGCGCCGTTCACGCGCGGATCGGGATCCAACGAGGCCACCACCACGCGCTGCACGCCGGCATCTATCAGGGCTTCGGTGCACGGCGGTGTGCGGCCGTGGTGGTCGCACGGCTCGAGGGTCACGTAGGCGGTGGCGCCTTCGGCGCCGGGGCCCGCTTCGCGCAGGGCCACCACCTCGGCGTGGGCCTCGCCAGCGCGGGCGTGCCAGCCCTCGCCGACGATCAGGTCGTCCACGACAAGCACGCAGCCCACCAGCGGGTTGGGGTTCACGCGACCCCGGCCACGCTCGGCTAGCTCCAGAGCACGCCGCATGTAGAGTTCGTCGTTGGCGCTGAACGCGCCAGTTGCGGTGATTTCGTCCATGGAAGCGTACCCGTCAGCGCGGGTCGCCTCACCTCCTTCTCTCATCCGGACTGTCACCGTCGGTGCTGGGATCTCACCAGCTCGGGCCCCGTGCGCGGGGCTTCGCGGACTAGGGGCCTGTACGTCAGGTCCCATCACCGCCGGTCGGGAATCTCACCCTGCCCTGAAGGAAGTCCCAACGGACCGTCCGGTCCGCCTGGGAGCGTCCCCATACTGACACCTCTTCAAGGCGGACCGTGCTCGGCAGCCTACGAACGGTCGGGGTATGGGGGATGGTGAAGGCTTGGAGCCGAGAGCCTCTGGGCCCCCACCTAGAGCCGACGCACCGGCCACTCCAGCGCTGCTAGCATGCTGAGCATGACGAGCCCTACCTTCCAAGAACGCTTAGGTTCCTACGCCGAGCTGTTGGTGCGGGTCGGTGTCAACCTGCAACCCGGCCAGAAGCTGATGGTGCGCGCCAACGTGGACGACGCGCCCCTCGTACGCAAGGTCGTGGACATCGCCTACTCGCTCGGCAGCCCCTTCGTGGAGGTCTTCTGGAGCGACGGTCCCGTAACCCGCTCGCGCTTCCTCAAGGGCCCCGAGGGCAGCTTCGACATCATCCCCGAGTACCGCGCGGAAGGCATGATCAAGCTGGCGGAGGAGGGCGCCGCCTCGCTGGCCATCACCTCCGAGGATCCCGACCTGCTGGCCGGCGTCAACCCGCAGAACGTGGCCACCCACCAGGCCGCTTGGCGCAAGGCGGTGAGGCCGTACATGAATCTCTCCATGTCCGACTCCATCGCCTGGTGCGTGGCGGGCGCCGCCTCGGCCGGCTGGGCCACCAAGGCCTTCCCGGACCTCAAGGAGCAGGAAGCGGTGGAGGCGCTGTGGCAGGCCATCTTCACCGCCACGCGCATCACGACGGAGGACCCGGTAGGCGAGTGGCACAAGCACAACGAGCTCCTGCGCCAGAAGCGCGAGCTGCTGAACGAGCGCCGCTACTCCGCCGTGCACTTCAAGGGTCCAGGCACCGACCTGCGGGTGGGCCTGGCGGACGGTCACCGCTGGGACGGCGGGGTGTCGCACACCCCCGAGGGCAACCCGTTCGTAGCCAACATGCCCACCGAGGAGGTCTTCACCGCGCCGCATAGCCAGCGGGTGGACGGCGTGGTGCGCGCCAGCATGCCGCTGTCCTACAACGGCAACCTCATCGACGACTTCACCCTCACCTTCGAGGGCGGCCAGGTGGTGAAGGCGCAGGCCGGCAAGGGCCAGGCGGTGCTCGACTCCATCCTGGACTCCGACGAGGGCGCCCGGCGCCTGGGTGAGGTGGCGCTGGTGCCCGCCTCCAGTCCCATCGCGCAGGCCGGCATCCTCTTCCTCAACACCCTGTTCGACGAGAACGCCGCCAGTCACATCGCGCTGGGCCGCGGTTACGACATGACCATCGAGGGCGGCGCCGCGATGACCGACGAGAAGAAGCGCGACGCCGGCCTCAACGACTCCAGCGTGCACGTCGACTTCATGATCGGCTCGGCCGAGATTGACGTGGACGGCATCACGCAGGACGGCGAGGCCGAGCCGCTCATGCGTCAAGGGGCGTGGGTGAGCTGACCGAAGCGGTTACGGAGGCAGCCACCCTGGCCGATGCCCGCCGTCTGCTGCAGGCGCGCTTCGGATACGACGAGTTCCGGGGCGCCCAGGAGCAGATCATCGAGCACCTGCTCTCAGGCGGCGACGCACTGGTGCTCATGCCCACCGGCGGCGGCAAGTCGCTCTGTTACCAGATTCCCGGCATGCTCAGGCCCGGCGTGGCGGTGGTGGTGTCGCCCCTCATCGCCCTGATGCACGACCAGGTCAGCGCGCTGCGTCTGGCGGGCGTCTCCGCGGCCTATCTCAACTCCACCCTGGACGCCGCCGAGGCGCGCGCCGTGGAACAGGACGTGGCCGAGGGGCGCGTGGATCTGCTCTACGTGGCGCCGGAGCGGCTGCTCACGCCCGGCTTCCTCTCGCTGCTGGACTCCGTGCAGGTGGGCCTCTTCGCCATAGACGAGGCGCACTGCGTGAGCCAGTGGGGGCACGACTTCCGCCCCGAGTACCTAGGCTTGAGCGTTCTGGCCGAGCGCTACCCCGAGGTGCCGCGCGTGGCGCTCACGGCCACGGCCGACTCCGCCACCAGGCGCGAGATCGTGGAGAAGCTGCAACTGGAGGGAGCCAGGCGCTTCATCGCCAGTTTCGATAGGCCCAACATCTTCTACCGCGTAGTCGAGAAGGTGGACGCCAAGGCGCAGTTCCTGGCCTTCTACCGGGAGAAGCACGTGGGGCATGCGGGTATCGTCTACTGCCTTTCGCGCAAGAGCGTGGACTCCACCGCCGCCTGGCTGGCCAAGAAGGGCGTGCAGGCCCTGCCTTACCACGCGGGCCTGGCGCCGGAGGTGCGCAGCCGCAACCAGGAGCGCTTCCTGCGGGAGGACGGCGTGGTCATGGTGGCCACCATCGCCTTCGGCATGGGTATCGACAAGCCCGACGTGCGCTTCGTGGCGCACCTCGACCTGCCCAAGAGCCTTGAGGGCTACTACCAGGAGACGGGCCGCGCGGGCCGCGACGGCGAGGCCGCCGACGCCTTCATGACCTACGGCCTGCAGGACGTGGTGCAGGTCAGCCGCATGCTGGCCGGCAGTGAGGGCAGCGAGGCCTTCAAGCGCGTCGAGCGCCAGAAGCTCGAGGCCCTGCTGGCGTTCTGCGAGACGGCCGGCTGCCGGCGGCAGGCCATCCTGGCTTACTTCGGTGAGGAGCGGGACCAGCCCTGCGGGCACTGCGACACGTGCGTGGAGCCCGTGAGAACGTTCGACGGCACCGTTGCTGCCCAGAAGCTGCTCTCCACCGTCATGCGCACGGGGCAGCGTTTCGGGGCGGGGCACCTGATAGACGTGCTGCTGGGCAAGGACACGGAGCGCGTGCGCAAGTTCCGCCACGACCGCCTGAGCACCTACGGCATCGGCAGCGAGCTGGACACGCACGGCTGGCGCTCAGTCACCAGGCAGCTACTGGCCAACGGCCAGCTGCAACCCGACCCGGACGGCTTCGGCGGCCTGATCGTGGGCCGTGGCGCCGCGGCGGTGCTGAAGGGCGAGACCGACGTGGTGCTCAGGGTGGACGAGCGGCCGCGCCGCCAGCGCGCCAGCCGCGTGAAGGGGGACGGTGCCCACGAGCCGTTCCTGGCCGAGGACGCCACGCCCGAGCAGGAATCGCTCTTCCAGGCGCTACGCGTGCTGCGCACCGAGATCGCCCGCGAGCAGGGCGTGCCGCCCTACGTGGTGTTCCACGATCGCACCCTGCGCGAGATGGTGGCGCGCCACCCGCGCTCACTCGACGAGCTGGGTCAGGTGTCCGGTGTGGGCGAGACGAAGCTGGAGCGTTACGGGGAGCGGTTCCTCGCAGTACTGAACGAGGCGCGCTGAGCTGCGGTGCCCGGAGCGGGAGGGTTAACGATCGAACGGCCTAACTGAAGGTTAGCGCCCTAACCTTCAGGGCCCGGCCCCGCTACTGCTCGCTCTCAGCGCACCTCGCTGCCGTCCGCCAGGTCCTTCTCCAGCGTCACCAGGCTGAGCTGCCCCTCGTCGTCCTCCGCGGCGAGGATCATGCCCTGGCTCTCGATGCCCCGCAGCTTCACGGGCTTGAGGTTGGTGACCAGCACCAGCTTGCGGCCCACCAGGTCCTGGGGCTCGTAATGCTCCTTGATCCCGGAGACCACCGTGCGGGTCTCGGGCCCCATGCGCACCGTCAGCACCAGCAGCTTGTCCGCGTTGGGGTGCTGCTCGGCCTGCTCCACGGTCACCACGCGCAACTCCGTCTTGGCGAACTCGTCGATGGTTATCTCGGGTTTGTGTTCCAGCACTGCAGGTTCTTCCTCCTCGGGTCCGGCGATGTCGCGCTGCAGCTCCTCCAAGTCGATGCGAGGGAAGAGCGGCTCGCCGGGCGCCGTCTTTGTGCCGGCCGGCACCAGGCCCCAGTCGGCGGCGGTACTCAGGTCGAACGGCACGTTACGGATGCCCAACTGCTTACGCAGTTCGTGCATCTTGCCGGGCATGACGGGGTCCAGCAGGATGCTGGCGGAGCGCAGAGCCTCGACCAGCGTGTTGAGCACCGCGTCCAGGCGCGGCGCCTGGGCCTCATCGCGGGCTAGCTCCCACGGTTTGGTGTCGGCGATGTACTTGTTCGCCTTGCGCACGGCTTCCATCACGTTGTCCACCGCGCGGTCGTACTGCAACTTGTCGACCAGGGAAACGAGCCGCGCCGGCAGCGCGAGGAACGCGTCGCGCAGCTCCGCGTCCTCGGCCGCCAACTCACCGGCCGCGGGCACCACGCCGTTGCGGTAGCGGCCCAGCATGCCGAGGGTGCGGTTGAGCAGGTTACCCAGGTCGTTGGCCAGGTCGGCGTTGATGCGTTCCGCTAGGGCGAGCTCCGAGAAGTTGGAGTCGAGTCCGAACGACATGTCGCGGATGAGGAAGTAGCGGAAGGCGTCGTTGCCGTACTTCTTCTGCAGGTCCAGCGGCCGCACCACGTTGCCCAGCGACTTGCTCATCTTGCGATCGTCGATGAGCCAGTAGCCGTGCACGTTCAGGTGCTGGAAGATGGGGAGGCCCGCCGCCTTCAGCATGGTGGGCCAGAAGAGGCCGTGCGGCTTGAGGATGTCCTTGGCCACGAAGTGTTCCACGTGCGGCCAGTAGCGCTCCACGCTGCCCTTGGATACGAGCGCGCTGTAGTAGTTGACCAGCGCGTCGAACCACACGTAGGTCACGTGCTCGTCGTCCCACGGCAGCGGGATGCCCCACGGCACGCGGCTGCGGGGGCGGCTGATGGAGAGGTCGCCCACCGGCTCGCGCAGCATGCCCAGAACCTCGTTGCGGTAGCGCTCCGGCCTGATGAGGTCCGGTTGCTCGTGCAGCAGGTCACGCAACCAGGTGCGGTACTTCTCCATGCGGAAGAAGTAGTTGGCCTCGGTGCGGAACTCGGGCTCGATCTCGTGCTGCGGGCACTTGCCATCCACCAGTTCCTTCTCGGTGTAGTAGCGTTCGCATTTCACGCAGTAGAGGCCCGAGTACTCGCCGTAGACGATGTCACCCGAGTCGTAGACCTTCTGGAGGATCTCCTGCACCACCTTCTTGTGGCGCTCCTCGGTGGTGCGGATGAAGTCGTCGTAGCGGATGCCGAGGCGGTCCCAGGTGGCCTGGAACTGGCCTGACACCTCGTCCACGTACTCCTGGGGCGACTTGCCGTTGGCCTCGGCCGCCTGCTGCACCTTCTCGCCGTGCTCGTCGGTGCCGGTGAGGAAGAAGGTGTCGTCGCCCTTGAGTCGGTGGAAGCGCGTGACGAAGTCCACCAGGATCGTGGTGTACGCGTGGCCGATGTGCGGCACGGCGTTCACGTAGTAGATGGGCGTGGTGGCGTAGTAGGTGCCGCCCCCGAACGCGTCGCCCGGCTCGTTCACCGCAGGAGCGGCTTCGGGGGTGTCCGCTCCGGCGGCTGCCGGGCTGGCGTCGGCCGGCTCCGGATTCTCGGGTTCGGTCTTGGCCGGCTCTTCGTCTACGACCAAGCGGTTCTGCGGGTTAAGGTCCACCATCGCGTGTCCTCCAGGACGAGCAAAAAGAAAGGCGCCGGTTCCTGCGAACGGCGCCCTGACGACTGACTCAGCTGCTTTCAGTCGGTAACAGGGCCCAGTTGCATCATTCGGCGCGTCATGCTGGGCGGATTATAGCAGGAGTGGCTCAGCGGTGCCGAACGCCGCCCCTTCGCTCAGCGCGTAACGGGAACCTCGCAGCCGTCCGGCCCGCACGCCGCGTCGTCCGCCGCGTCCGCACCCTGGCCAGCGCCGCCGGCCACTCCGACCATCTTGAGCTTCGGCTCCTGAGGCCCGAGCTGCTGCAGGGCGGAGAGGAAGAACTCCGTGGGCTGCGCGCCCGAGATGCCGTGCTGCTCGTCGATGACGAAGAACGGCACGCCGTTCACTCCGAAGTTGCGGCCGCGCTCCAGGTCCGAGTGGAACTCCTCGAGGTAGTCGTCGCCGGCCAGCATGGCCCGCACGTCTGCTTCCTCCAAGCCGGCCTCCACGCCCAGGCGCACCAGGGTCTCCGCGTCGGCCACGTTGGCGCCCTCGCTCTGGTACGCCACCATCAGGCGCTGCATCACGGCGTCGCCCAAGCCCTTGGCCTCACCCAGCTTGCTCAGGCGCAGAGCGTCCTGCGTGTTCGAAGCCACGGCGCGGTCCAGGTGGTACTCGATGCCCTCTGAGGCGGCCACGTCCGTGACGTTACGCATCATCTCCAGCACCTGAGCGTGGCTGCGGCCGTACTTCTCCATCAGGTGCTCGACGGTGGTGGGGGCGTTCTCCTTGGGGGCGTCCGGCTGCAGCTGGAACGAGCGCCAGACGACGTCCACGGAGTCCTTATGCTCGTACTGCGCGAGCGCCTTCTCGAAGCGCACCTTCCCGATGTAGCACCAGGGGCACGCTATGTCCGACCAGATCTCTATCTTCATCCCGTCACCCTAACCACGCGCAACTCTCCCGAGGGCAGTGGGGGCTACCCGGAGGGGGGGAGGCGAGAGAACAGGAGGCTAGCCACGTTCGCCCACGAAGTTCATGCAGTGTGATGGCAGAATTGCCACATGGCAACCAGAGGCCCGGCCACTCAAGCCATGAACGACTTCCGCCGCGCGCGCCGGCGGGCGGACGTGCAGCGCGTGCTGTCGCTCGTGTCCGGCAACGACGAGCAGCTGCTCTCCTACGAGGAGGTGCG
>CAYXUE010000067.1:0-10239 GCA_964467885.1 uncultured bacterium
AGCCGCTCGGCGTGGTGGCCACCATCACCGCCTGGAACTTCCCCGTCTACAACCTCGTGCGCACGTTCGGGGCGGCGCTGGCCGCCGGCAACACGGTGGTCGGGCGTCCGTCCGAGTACACCCCGCGCTCGGCCATGCTGCTAGGGCAGGCGCTGCACGAGAGCGGCGCGCCCGCGGGCGTGATCAACGTAGTCAACGGCGACCCGGAGGCCATGGGTCAGGCCTTCCTGAACGACAAGCGCGTACGCAAGCTGGCCTTCACGGGCAGCCCGCGGGTGGGCAAGCTGCTCATGGACGGCGCCTCGCGCACCCTCACGCGCCTGGCGCTCGAGCTGGGCGGCAACGCCCCCGTCATCGTCTTCCCGGACTCGCCCAACCTGGCGCGCCTCGCCAAGCTGGCCGCCCTCTTCAAGACCCGTAACGTGGGCCAGGTCTGCATCGCCCCGCAGCGCTTCTACGTGCACGAGAGCGTGGTGGACGAGTTCACCGGTGCCGTGGTCGAGGCCATGGCCAAGCTGCGCGTGGGCCACGGCATGGAGGAGGGGGTGCAGGTGGGCCCCCTCATCAACGAGAAGCAGCGCCAGCGCGTCGAGGAACTGGTGGCCTCCGGCGTTAAGGCGGGCGCCAAGGTGCTGGCCGGTGGCGAGCGCCTGGACCGCAAGGGCTACTTCTACGCCCCCACGGTCGTCACGGACGTCAAGCCCGGTTCGCCCCTGCACGACGAGGAGATCTTCGGGCCCGTGCTGCCCATCACCCCGTTCCGCAGCGCGCAGGAGGTGCTCGAGCTGGCCAACGCCACCGAGTACGGTCTGGCCGCGTATCTCTTCACCGCCGACCTCAACACCGCGCTCAGCATGAGCGAGCGCCTGGAGTACGGCATGGTGGCCGTGAACGACTGGATGCCCGTGACGCCCGAGGCGCCGTTCGGCGGCGTGAAGGGCAGCGGGATCGGCCGCGAGACGGGCTCCGAGGGGTTGGCCGAGTACATGGAGAACAAGGCCATCTACATCGGCGGCGTGGCCCTGCCCGAGTAGCACACGGCCGACGCCCGCAGGGCTCAGTCGCTGGAGCGAGCCCCTCCCGGAAGCTGGGGGAGGGGCTCGTTGCGTTCTCGTGCGGGCCGCCTCGTCGAACCGGACGCGACCGCCGAGCTGTGTACTCGCTTGCGGAACGGTCGTGACGCCGGGCCACCCACCGCGGGATAACTTAGTAAGGACGGTTTATAAACTACTTTTGAAAGGTGAGGACAGTGGCGCTCCGCTCCGTACAGCACGACAACGTTAGAGAGCACAACAGGTACGCGGTGCTCGAGGCGTTGCGTGAACTGAAGAGCGGCACGCGGGCCGAGTTGGCCCGCCACACCGAGCTCAGCGTCCCCACCGTCACCACCATCGTTTCCGAACTGGCCTCGCTCGGCGTGGTGGCCGACGGCGGCCCCGTGCCCTCCACCGGCGGGCGTCCCGCGAAGCAGCACCACCTCGTGCCGCACGCACGTAACGTGCTGACCCTCGACCTCTCGGGCGAGCGCCTGAGGGCGGGCCGGGTCGACCTCCTGGGCGACCTGGGGCCCACGGAGCGGGCGGACGACATCAGGCTCGGCCCCGACTCCTACGAGCGCCTCATGGACTGGGTGCTCAGCCAGATCGAGCGCGAGGGCCAGGCGGGCCACCCGGTGAGCGCTCTGGCCGTAGCCGTGCCCGGGGTGGTGGACCAGGCCACGGGTCACGTGCGGCTGGCGCCTGCCCTTGGCTGGAGCGCCGAGCCCGTGGGTCAGGCCCTGAGCGAGGCCACCGGCCTGCCGGTGCTGCTGGAGAACGACGTGAACGCCGTGGCGCTGGGAGAACTCCTCCACGGCGGGGCGGTGGGCCGGCGCAACGTGCTCTACGTCTCCCTGGGCAGCGGTATCGGCGTTGCCCTGGTCATCGACGGCAAGCTGTACCGCGGCGCCAACGGCGCGGCGGGCGAGTTCGGCTACTCGCTGCTGCCCGGCCTGCCCGAGTCTGGGCTCGACCTCGGCGCCAGTGGACCGCTCGAGCAGCACCTCCTGGGCATAGCCGGCGAGTTCCTCGTGGACGGCGTGGTGGACCTGGGCAGCCCGGAGCGGGCCGAGGCGTTCGGGAAGCTCAGCCACAAGTTGCGCCTGGCCCTGCACAACCTATCTTGCGTACTAGACCCAGAACTGATCGTGGTGGCGTGGGCGGCCGACCCTGAGGGTCAGCTCGCGCGCTCGCTGGGCGAGCACTGGGTCACCCCCCTACCCGTGAACATAGTGGCCGGCTCCCTGGGCGCCCGCGCGGCGCTGCACGGCGTCGGTCACCTCGCGCTCGGCCGCCTGACCGCCGGTCTCTGCGGACTCGAGCAAGGCGAATGGAGCGACCCGTGAGTTACGAGAACCTGCGCGTCATAGACGTGCACACGCACTTCCCCATCCACAACAGCATGGACATGCCGGCCGCCGAGCCGCGCCACCCGCTGCTCGAGGCCTACGCCCGCGAGCGAGGGCAGCGCATGCGCACCGAGTGGAACACCGAACCGGCCGAGCCGCTGGCACGCACCGACGAAGAGGTGGACGCCGCGCTCGCGCGCTGGCTGGGTGAGACCGAGAAGTACGGCCTGGACAAGGTGGTCTTCGTCTCCGGCGGCGGCAACGAACGGCTGGCCGACCTGGTGGGGCGTCATCCGGACAAGTTCATAGGCCTGGCGCACCATCAGCTGGCCCCCGGCGCCGGCGCCAAGCTGCGCCACGCCGTGGACGAACTGGGCCTGCGCGGCTACAAGCTGCTGGGGCCCACCACCGAGTACGCCTTCGAGGACCCGCAGGTGCGCGATGTCTGGGAGTTCCTGGCCGAGCGGCGCCTACCGGCGCTCATCCACTTCGGCTTCCTGGGTCGCGGCGGCGGGGTGGTGCAGCACCCGCGCATGAGCCCCCTCTCGCTCTTCGAGGTGGCGCGCGATTTCCCCGAGATCCCGTTCATCATCCCGCACTTCGGAGCCGGCTACTTCCGCGAGCTGCTGGCGCTCTGCTGGAGCCTGCCCAACATCCACATCGACACGTCGGGCTCCAACCAGTGGATGCGCTGGATGCCCTACGAGCTCACGCTCGAGGACCTGTTCCGCAAGGCTCTCGACACGGTAGGCCCCGAACGCATCCTCTTCGGCTCCGACTCGAGCTACTTCCCGCGCGGCTTCTCCGAGCGCTACCTGCTGGATCAGCTGCGCGCCTGCTACACCATGAACGTGCATCAGGAGGACGTGGAGCTCATATTCGGCGGCAACGCGGCGCGGCTCCTGCAACTTGACGCGCCGCAGGGCGCGGCGGACGCGGGGAGGGCGGCGTGAGCACCTGGCATCCCGCCTACCGGGAGGGCGTGCTGGCGGCGGACTACCGCTTCGCCGCCGAGCACCTGCTGCACCACTTCGTGGACGCCATGACGGCGCACCTGGACACCGTGCTGCGCATGCCTGCCTACTCGGCACCCGAGGTGCAGGCGCAAGGGGCCGAACTTCGCCGCGCGCTGGTTGCGCTGCACGAGGAGCCCGTGCCGGAGCAGGCGGCCGACGTGCCGGACCTCTACTTCGCGCTGCAGCGCAAGCTGGAGGCGGCGCACGGCGACGCCGTGGGCCTCATCCGCGTGGGGCTCTCCCGCAACGACCTCGACATGACGGTGTACAAGATGAGCGGTCGCGCCTACCTGCTGGCCACCGGCAAGCGCCTGCTGAGACTGCGCGAGCTGCTGCTGGAGAAGGCCGAGACGCACCTCGAAACGGTCGTCATAGCCGAGACGCACCACCAGCCAGGCCAGCCCACCACCGCCGCCCACTACCTGGGTGCGGTGGAGGATCAGCTGACGCGCGACTCGGACAGGCTGCAGGCGGCCTACGACCGCATGAACTACTCCCCCCTCGGAGCGGCGGCGTTAGCCGGCAGCAGCCACCCGCTGGACCGTGAGTTCACGGCGCGGCGCCTGGGTTTCCGCGCGCCCGTGGCGAACACCTACGACGCCGTCTCGTCGGCCGACTGGGAGTTCGATCTGGTGAGCGTGGCGCAGAGCGTTGCTTTAGGTCTGGGCCGGTTGGTAACCGACATGCTGGCCTGGGCGGCCAGCGGCAGGTACCGTCTCGATGACGAACTAGTACAGGGATCCTCCATCATGCCGCAGAAGCGCAACCCCGTTTCCCTCGAACACACCCGCACGAAGCTGTCGCGGGTGGTGGGCGCTGCCAGCATGTTCTACTTCTCCAGCCACAACATCCCCTTCACGGACCTGAACGACTTCGGGCCCGACATGCAGGGTGCCCTCGCCTCGCAGCATAGGCAGCTGTCGGGGGCGCTCGACCTGCTGACCGCCTGCCTGGCGGGAGGCGAGTTCGATAAGCGTAAGCTGGCGGAGCTAGCGGCGGCCACGGACACCACGGCCACCGAGCTCGCCGACGTGCTGGCGCGTGAACATGGACTTTCGTTCCCAGCAGCGCACGGCGTGGCCGCGCGCTTGGTTAAGCAGATGTTCGAACAGGGCAGGCCGCTGACCACGGCCGGCCCCGCCGACATCGAGGCCGCGGGCGGACCGCGGCTGACGGCGGAGGAGGCGACGGCGGCACTCGACCCCGCCGCCTTCGTGAGGCGCCGCGCCGGGCTAGGCATGCCGGCGCCCGAGGTCATGACCACCCAGCTCGCCCGGGCCCGGGAGCGGCTTGATGCCGACACCGCAGCCCTGCGGGAAAGAGAGAGCGCGCTCGACCGCGCCACAGCGCAACTGCGCGGATCAGAAAAGGAGTTTGCATGAAGCGAGTACTACTAAGCCTGGCCGTGGTTCTGGGGTTCGGTGTAGCCGCAGCCCAGACCACCATCACCTACTGGCAGTACGACTACGCCACGCGTGTCGATGCCATGAACCAGCTCATCGAGATGTTCGAGGCGGAGAACCCCGACATCAAGGTCGTGCAGGAGACCTTCCCGTACGACGGCTACCCGGCCCAGGTGGCGGCCTCCATCCCGGCCGGCCAGGGCCCCGACGTGGCGCAGCTCTTCTACGGCTGGCTCCCCACCTGGGCGCGCGCCGGCTACGTGGTGCCCCTGCCCGAGGAGCACTTCGACGCTGAAGAGCTCGACCAGAACTTCGCCCCGCTGGTGCAGGCCGCCAAGTACCAGGGCACCTGGTACGGCCTCCCCACCGCAGTGCGCAGCCTGGCGCTCTTCTACAACGCCGACAAGCTGGCGGCCGCCGGCTACGACGCTCCGCCCGCCACCTGGGAAGAGTTCATCGAGATCGCCAAGGCCACCACCGTCAAGAGCGGCAACCGCTTCGAGGAAGTCGGCTACGGCTTCGCCCCCACCGGCCAGGACCACCACGTCGTGCGTGAGGTCCTCATCCGTCAGTTCGGCGGCCAGCCGTACTCCGACGACAACCTCACCGTGACCTACGACGACGAGGCCGGCACCCAGGCCCTCGCCTTCTACACCGACTTCGTCACCGAGCACGAGTTCGCCGTGCCCGAGTTCGTGCCCGGCAACAACGGCTACCGCGACGGCTTCCGTGTTCTCGAGAACATCGCCATGATCATCGACGGTAGCTTCGCCATCGGCGACGTGCAGAACCTCGCCCAGTTCGAGTGGGGCGTCACCGAGCTGCCCGTCTTCGAGAACGGCGTTCAGTCCAACTTCGGCTCGTTCTTCATGAACGGCCTCACCCCCAACGCCACCAAGGACCCGGCCAAGGCCGAGGCCGCCGCGCGCTTCCTCAAGTTCGTCACCAGTGACGACGCCATGAAGCTGTGGCTCGACGTCGTGGGTGAGCTGCCCGCCAGCCGCACCCTCATCGCCGACCCCGAACTGGCCGCCGACCCCGTCTACGGTCCGTTCGTGCGCGCCCTCGACTACGCTCACGCCACCGTGTTCGTGGACGAGTCCGGTCAGCGCGACGTGATGGTCGACGCCATCAACGAGGTCGTGCTGCAGGGCGCTGCCCCGGCCGACGCCATGGACGCTGCTGCCAAGACCGAGCAGCTGATCCTCGACCAGCACCGCTGAGTTGAATAGCCGTCGGGGGCGGACCTATCCAAGGTCCGCCCCCGGCACAAGCAAGGCTGGGCGCTGCAAAACCGGGCGCGGCACCCGCCCAAGCGCTCTCCGCGGCACGTAGCTTGCCGCTGCCACAGACATCCGGAGGTGTCATGAGCTCGCCCCCCATCAAGCCCAGGCGCAGGCTGTCACTCAGCTCGCGGGAAGCCATCTGGGCTTACATCTTCCTGCTGGTGCCGCTGGCCTTCTTCCTGTACTTCAGGCTGTGGCCCGCTGCCCAGTCGTTCCGCCTATCTTTCTTCAGTTGGCACGTGGACCCCGCCATGCGCGAGTTCGTGGGCTTCGAGCACTACCGGCAGATGTACGCCGAGTTCGTGGCGAAGGGGCCCATCTACCGGGCGCTTCGCAACATGCTCTACTACTTCGTCCTGGTGGTGTTCGGTCAGGTGAGCCTGGGGCTCATCGCCGCCCTCCTGCTCAACAGCGTGGACCGGTTCCGGTCGATATTCCGCGCCATCTTCTTCGCGCCCTACGTGACACCCGCCGCCGCGGTGGCCTGGGTGTGGGGCTGGATGTACTCGGTCAACTTCGGTATCTTCAACCGCCTACTCGAGGACTGGAGCGCCTTCGTCACGGGCATAGGACTGCCCTGGCTGGCCATCGACCCCCAGCCGTTCCTCACCAGCCCGAACCAAGCGCTCATCGCCGTGTCGGTGGTGATCATCTGGCAGCAGATCGGCTTCCAGGTGGTCATCTTCCTCGCGGGCCTGCAGGGCATCCCCCGGCAGTTCCACGAGGCGGCTGCCATCGACGGCGCCAACGGCTGGCAACGGTTCTGGAAGGTCACGTTCCCGCTCCTGAACCCCGTGCTGGTCTTCTCGCTGGTCATCTCCACCATCGCCACCCTGCAGATCTTCGACCAGGTGGTCAACATCAACTTCACGGACCAGGGCGGGCCGCTGGGTAGCACCCTCACGATCGCGCTGTACATGTATCAGCAGGCGTTCGAGAAGTTCAACATCGGCTACGCCGCGGCGGTCACGGTGCTCCTCTTCGCCATCATCATGGTGGTAACGCTCCTGCAACTCAGACTCACCCAGAGGGAGGTGGAGTACTGATGGTGTTCTCCGGCCGCCGGCGTTTCAACATCGGCAAGCTCTTCACTTACATCGCCCTCGCTGTGGGCAGCGTCATCATGGCGTTCCCCTTCGTGTGGATGCTCCTGAGTTCGTTCAAGTCGCTGCGCGAGATCTTCCGCTTCAACTTCTGGCCGCAGGCCTGGACGCTGGCCAACTACCAGGAGGTGCTGCTCAACACGCAGTTCCCTCGCTGGTTCATGAACTCGCTCATCGTGGCAGGCATCTCCACCGTCTCCGTGCTCTTCTTCTGCTCGCTGGTGGGCTACGCGCTGACCAAGTTGCGCTTCCCCGGCCGCAACATCATCTTCCTGATCATCCTCTCCACGCTGATGATCCCCACCGAGATGCTGGTGATCCCCTGGTACGTGATGTCGGCCGAGAACGGCTGGCTGAACACCTTCTGGGGCATCGCCTTCCCGGGCCTCATCCCGGCCTTCGGGGTGTTCCTCATGCGGCAGTTCTTCCAGTCGCTGCCGCGCGACCTCTTCGACGCGGGGCGCGTGGACGGGGTGAGCGAGTTCGGCCTCTACTGGCGGGTGGGCCTGCCGTTGGTGGGTCCCGGTCTGGCCGCGCTGGCCATCTTCAACTTCGTGGGCAACTGGAACGCCTTCCTGTGGCCGCTCATCGTGGCCAAGAGCCCCAGCATGCGCACCATCCCGGTGGGCATGGCGCTCTTCTCGGGTGAGGCCGGCACCGCCTGGAACCTCATCATGGCGGGGGCGGCCCTGGCCGTCGTGCCCGTGCTCATCGTGTTCTTCATCTTCCAGCGCCAGATCATCGAAGGGGTGGTGCTGACGGGGGTGAAGGGGTGAGCGAGGGAAGCGAGGAGATACAACGGAATAGGCGGCCCCGCGTCATCGTCGTGGGCAACGCCAACGTGGACGTGCTGATGGGCCCGGTGGCGCCGTGGCCCACGCCCGGCACCGAGGTGGTGACGGACAGGTACGAGCTGCGGGTGGGTGGCGCGGCAGGCAACACGGGACTGGCGCTGGCAGCTCTGGCGGGCGCGGACGCGCCCCAGGCGCGGCCGTTCGAGGTCATCGGCAGCGTGGGCGACGACGCCCTCGGTCGCTGGCTGGAGGGCCAGCTGGAGGGCGTCATGCAGCTGGACCGCGTGCCGGAAGCCACCGCCCTCACCGTGGGCCTCAACCATCCGGACGGGCAGCGCACCTTCGTCTCCTACCTGGGGCACCTGGAGATGCTGCCCGTACAGCGCATCGAAGCCGCACTGGCCCACGCCCAAGCGGGCGACCTGCTGCTGCTCTGCGGCTACTTCCTCCTGCCGCAGCTGCGCGAGCTGGCGCCCCGCTGGCTGGCGGAGGCGCGGGAACGCGGCGTGGTCACCACGCTGGATACCGGCTGGCCCTCCGAAGGGTGGACGCCGGCCGTCCGTGCGGAAGTGACGGCGCTGCTGCCGCACCTGAGCGCGTTCCTGCCCAACCGCGAGGAGCTGCTGGGTCTGACCGACCTGCCCGACAGCGGTCGCTACGAGCAGGAGACGGTGGTGGAGGCGCTGCAGCGGCTGTCGGACGCCGGCTGCTACGAGGCGGTGATCAAGCTCGGCCCGGACGGGGCGCTGCACTTCGGCCAGGGCGGGCACACCACCTGCGCTGCTCCGGAAGTTACCGTGCAGGACACCGTCGGCGCGGGCGACACCTTCAACGCGGCGCTTCTCACGGCCGTGCAGCGGGGAGCCACCTTCATTAGCGGCATGCAGGCAGCCGTCACCGCGGCCAGCCACGCTGTTGCCAGCAGTCCGCGGCGCTACCCGACCTGGGAGGAGCTAAGCACCGCGGGTTCCAGTCCCGTCTCCGTGACGAGGTAACGCACGGCTACGTCGTGCTTCGCTTGCGGCAGGCGCGGCACTACCAAGGCATCGAAGGTCACGCCGACCGTGGCGAACCGGTCGCCGTGCCGCGCCAGGAAGCGGTCGTAGAAACCCTTGCCGTAGCCCAGCCGGCCGCCGTACTCGTCGAAGAGCAGGCCGGGCACGAGCAGCAGGTCGATCTCCTCTGGGGCCACCTCCGGGGCGTGCGGGGCGGGTTCCCGCACGCCCCAGGGGTGGAGCTCCGTGCCGGCTGTCAGCTCATGGAACGTGAGGTGGGGCGTGGGCTGGAACTGCACGCGGGGCGCCACGAACCTGCGGCCCGAGTCCGCGAGCGACTCGATCAGCGGTTCCACGTCGACCTCGTCTACCATCGGCAGGTAGGTGCCCACGGTGTCGGCACGCTGGAAGAGCGGGCTGGCCACGATGGCGGCGCACACCGCCTCGTCCAGGGCCCGGTCCCGGTCGGCGCGCGCCCGGGCCCGTACGGCCTTGGCCCAGAGGCGCAGCGCCTGCTTGCCCGCCGCAAGCGGCGGAGGCGCGCCTTCCGACCACTCCCAGGCCGACATATCCTGTGGTGCCATCACCCGGAGTGTAGCGCCGGTACCGGGAGAGGCGCCAGGGGCCGGCCCATACTGGGGCATGCCCAAGACCCTCACCACCACGCTTCATCACATCGCCGGTCAGCGCTTCATGGGCGAGACGCCGCAAGGCATGCGCACGATGATCGACAACGAGCGCAGCGCTCGCACGGGCCCGAGCCCCATGCAGCTGGTGCTGCACGCCGTGGCGGCCTGTGCGGCCGTGGACATCGTGACGATGATCGGCAAGCGCCGCCTGGAGATAAAGGAGTACCGCATCGAGGTGACCGGCAAGCGACCCGACGCCGTCCCCGCTCCGTTCGAGCACATCCTCACGCGCCACATCTTCGACGTGCCGGGCCTGGACGAGGCTACGGCCAAGCGCTTCGTGGACCTGGCCACCCAGAAGTACTGTTCGGTGGGCGCCAGCCTGAAGGCCGAGACCGAGGTGGAAGTGGTGCTACTGCACGACACCGAGCCCATGGAGCCGGTCGAGGAGAGCGTCTGAGGGTGGCCCGATCGGGCCGCTAGCTCGCCTCAGGACTGTAAGGGGCCGCGCCCCGGCTCGGGCTCAGGCCTGTAGGGGCCCGCGCCCCGGCTCGGGGTCGGGCGTGGTGGCACCCGCGTGAGCGGCGGCGAAGCCCGTCTGCAGGCCCATCAGGTAACTGAGCTTGA
>CAYXUE010000067.1:10339-11512 GCA_964467885.1 uncultured bacterium
CCCGCGTGAGCGGCGGCGAAGCCCGTCTGCAGGCCCATCAGGTAACTGAGCTTGAGGAGGAACTCGAGCGCCTCCGGGTCGTCGCGCTCGAGGAGAAGCTCCAGGTACTCCCTGGTGCCGTCCGGTAGCGAAACGGCGGCGATCTGCTCGGCGTAACGCTCGCGCATCTCGTTTATGAAACGTTCGATCAGTTCGCGGTCCATCAGCGACCCCCGTCCGGCTGCTCGCCGCCGCCGGACCCCTCCGCACCCTGGGCGGCGCGCAGGTCGCGGTTCTCCGCGTACTCCTCCAGCCAGTCCATGATGGCGTCCGCCGTGGCCAGGTTGGTGGCCAGCGGCACCTGATGCACGTCGCAGATGCGCAGCAGCGCGGAGACGTCCGGCTCGTGCGGCTGCGCCGTGAGCGGATCGCGGAAGAACAGCACCGCGGCCACGCGGTCGTCGGCGATGAGCGCCCCCACCTGGAGGTCGCCGCCCAGCGGTCCCGACTGCACCCGCTCGATCTGTAGGCCCGTCTTCTCGCTCAGGATCTTGCCGGTGGTGCCCGTGGCTATGAGGCGGAACCTGTTCAGCAGCGCTGCGTGCTGGTTCACGAACATCGCCAGGTCGAGCTTCTTCTTGTCGTGCGCTATGAGAGCCACGTACTTCATGCCACCAGTTTAGATGCTGCGCGACTCCTGTCCGTGGACTGGCCGCGATTAATCGGTTCTTAAGCACCACTTCTCTACTCTCCGCACAGAGACACGGGAGGTAGAGATGCTCAGGAGAGCAGCGGTCTTCACGGGAAGCCTGATCATGGTCCTGGCTGGGGTGGCCCTGGCCCAAGGGTTCGACGGAACCTTCCAGGAGCCACAAACGGGTATGTCCATCACCTTCTCGCAAGCTCGACCCGGTGAGCTGGAGGGCATGCTCACGGGCCCGAACGGCCAGTTCCCGCTACAGGGTGAGACGAACGGCAACACCGCCTACGGCGTGGTGGCGTCGCAGCAGGGCCCACTCGGCTTCCAGGCGCAGATGTCGCCGGACGGCGCCTCGCTGCAGATCGCGTTCTTCCAAGCGGGCCCCGACGGCCAGCCGGTGGCAGCTGGCCCGCCTCTGACGATGATGCGTACCGGCGGCGGCATGGGTGGTGTCTCCGGTGGCATCGGCGGTGCCCCCGGCGGCATGGGGGGTA
>CAYXUE010000068.1:0-1782 GCA_964467885.1 uncultured bacterium
CGGGCGATACTTGCAGGACAGGAGGACAGCATGACCATGCCTAACAAGCCCGCTCCGGCGGGACCGCCCAGCACAGCCACCAGCGAAACGGGTCAGATCTGGCTGGACGGCGAGTTGGTACCCACCGCCGAGGCCAGGATCTCCGTCCTCACGCACGCGCTGCATTACGGCACAAGCGTCTTCGAGGGCATAAGGGTGTACAGGACGGAGCGCGGCCCCGCCGTCTTCCGGCTGCACGAGCACGCCAGGCGGCTCATAGACTCCGCGCGCATCCTGCTGATGCGCTCGCCCGTCAGCGCCAAGGAGGTGGCGGACGCCATCGTAGAGACCGTGCGGGCCAACGACCTGCAGTCGGGCTACGTGCGGCCGCTGCTCTGGTACGGCGCGGAGAGCCTGGGCATCAACCCGGACCGCAACCGCACGCACTTCATGGTGGCCACCATGCCGTGGGGCAGCTACCTGGGAGACGAGGTGGTCAAGCAGGGCGCCAAGCTCATGACCAGCTCCTGGCGCCGCAGCCCCGGCGACGTCATGCCCACCAAGTCCAAGGCGGGCGGCAACTACATCAACTCGGTGCTGGCCAACCAGGAGGCGCGCGAGAACGGCTTCGACGAGGCGCTGCTGCTGGACCGCCAGGGCTACGTGGCCGAGGGCTCCGGCGAGAACGTCTTCTTCTTCATGGGCGACGTGCTCTACCCCATCGCCCACTCCGTCAACCTGCGCGGCATAACGCGTGACAGCATCATCCAGATAGCCCGCAGCATGGGCACCGAGGTGGTGCCCACCATGGCCACGCGCGACGAGCTGTACATAGCCGACGAGCTGTTCCTGGTCGGCACGGCCGCGGAGGTCACGCCGGTAGCCAGCCTCGACCGGCGACCCATCGGCAACGGCCGCGCCGGGGAGCGCACGCTGGAGCTACGCCAGCGCTACCAAGACGTGGTCACCGGCAAGGTACCCGAGTTCGACAAGTGGCTCACCTACGTAAACGGCTGAACAGCCTGCAACGGGCGGGGGCTAGCGCTTGACGGCGCTGGCCCTCGCACTGATCTTCGGATCTGCCGTACTTCACGCCACCTGGAACCTGCTCGCCAAGCGAGCGGCCGGCGGCGTGGAGTTCGTGTGGCTCGTGGCGCTCACCGTCACCGTCTGCTACGCACCGCTGCTGGTCGTGTACCTGTGGGTGGCGCGCCCCGAGTTCACCCTGCAGCACGCGCTGCTGGCGGGCGGCTCCGCCATCATCCACGTGGCCTACTTCGTCTCGCTGCAGCGCGGCTACCGGGCGGGCGACCTCTCGCTGGTCTACCCCCTGGCCCGCGGCAGCGGCCCGGCGCTGGCCACCGCGCTGGCCATCCTGGTCCTGGGCGAGCGGCCCGGGCCGCAGGCGCTTCTCGGCACGGCGCTGGTGGTGCTGAGCGTGTTCGTGCTGGCGGGCGGCCGGAGCGGCAGGCGGGGCGGCCCCTCTCAGCGCCGCGCGGTGCTGTACGGGTTGGCCACGGGCGTGTTCATCTCGCTCTACACCACCTGGGACGGCTACGCGGTGGGTCACGCGGGCGCCGCCCCTATCGTCTACATGCTGGTTGGCGAGGCGTTCCGCGCGCTCATGCTCGCGCCCGTGGCGTTACGCAACCGCCCCGAGGTGGCGCGCATCTGGCGTGAGGCGAGGGGTCCCACCATCGGGGTGGCCCTCCTCAGCACCCTGGCTTACATGATGGTGCTCACCGCCATGCAGTTCACGCCGGTGAGCCTAGTGGCGCCCACGCGCGAGATCAGCATCCTCAT
>CAYXUE010000068.1:1882-7328 GCA_964467885.1 uncultured bacterium
CTTGTCGGCTTAGCCGCCCGGCCGCTGCGTCCGGCGCCCGTGGCGCGCAAGGTGCGCTCTGGGGCGTGCGGGTACGGACCGGGGATCCTTGCTTGGGGGAAGTGGACCTGCCGGCGAACTGGCCGGAAGGCGCTTGCCGTGAGGGCCTGCGCGCAGCGCTTGGCTGGGTAGGACCCTCCTTCACCGCGTATTGTAGCTGGAGAAGTGCCCGCCGCATGTAGCCCTGTTTACGTCAGGGAGCGGGTTTCTGGCACTCCGGGAGGCTGAGATGGCCACTACACTACCCCCGTTCGTCAGTAGCTTCGTGGAGGTCGGCGGCGTCACCCTGCACGCCCGCCGCGACGCCGCCGCCGACGGCGTAAGCTCGACCACGCCCATCCTCCACCTACACTCGCTAGGCGCCGACCTACGGATCTTCGACCGGGTGGTCGCGCGCCTCACGGGCTTCGACCATCTGCGGCTCGACCTGCGCGGTCACGGGCTCTCGGACGCTCCCGAAGGCGGCTACACCATCGCGGACCTGGCGGCGGACGCGCTGGGCGTGCTCGACGCCGCCGGCGCCGAGAAGGCCGTGCTTGTGGGCGTGTCCGTGGGCGGGCTCGTGGCACTGCGGACGGCGCTCGACCA
Source organism: uncultured bacterium (assembly GCA_964467885.1). GTDB lineage: Bacteria > Deinococcota > Deinococci > Deinococcales > Trueperaceae > JAAYYF01. The sequence continues at coordinate 2,510 of CAYXUE010000068.1, forward strand.
CCCCGAGCGCGTAGCGGGCCTGGTGCTCTCCAACACGGCCGCCAAGATCAGCGACGAAGACGTGTGGCGGGCCCGCATCGACACGGTGGCGGAGCAGGGCGTGGCCTCACTGGCCGACAGCACGCTGCTGCGCTGGTTCCCGGAGGGGTTCCGCGACGCCAACGCGCCCCTGATCCAGGGCTACACCAACATGATCGCGCGGACCAGCCCACGGGGCTACGCCGGAGTGTGCGCGGCGCTAGGCGCGGAGGACCTGCGGGAACGCCTACCCGAACTGCACCCACCCACTCTCGTTGTCGGCGGCAGCGAGGACCTCTCCACCCCGCCGCCGGTGGTCACGGAGCTGGCGCGAGCCTTGCCGAACGGTAGGCTCGAGATCATCGACGACGCCGGGCACCTGCCCATGGTGGACGCCCCGGAGCGCTTCGCTGCGCTCCTTACGGAGTACCTGGAGGAGCACGTGGACATGAACGGTATACGCGAGGGAAGTGACGGACGTGGTTGAGGCGTCCTCCTGGAGCGAACTGGGGGCGCAGGATGAGCCGCAGGAGGCCAGGGCCGCGGCGAGCGCGAACCCCGAGGTGGTGATCGTCAGCGCCGTGCGCACGCCTATAGGCCGACTGGGCGGCGCACTGGCGGAGGTAAGGCCGGACGACCTGGCGGCCGTGGCCATCCGCGAGGCCGTGGCGCGCGCTGGCGTGCCGCCGGAGCAGATCGAGGAGGTCTACCTCGGCTGCGCCAACCAGGCGGGCGAGGACAACCGCAACGTAGCGCGCATGGCCACGCTGCTGGCGGGCCTGCCGGAGAGCGTGGCCGCCGTGACCGTCAACCGGCTCTGCGCCAGCGGCCTCAACGCTGTCAACCTGGCCGCGCGCGCCATCCGCGCCGGCGAGGGCCACGTCTACGTGGCGGGAGGCGTGGAGAGCATGACCCGCGCACCCTACGCCATGGCCAAGAACGAGCGCGCCTTCGGCCCGCCGGGCAACCGCACGGCGTACGACACCACGCTGGGCTGGCGCTTCCCCAACCCCAAGCTGGCGGAGCTCTTCCCCCTGGAGGCCATGGGTGAGACGGCCGAGAACATCTACGAGGCGTACGAGGGAGGCATAAGCCGCGAGGAGCAGGACCGCTTCGCCCTGCAGAGCCAGTCGCGCGCCGTGGCCGCCATGAACTCCGGGCGTTTCGACTCCGAGATCGTGCCGGTGGAGATCCCCCGGCGCCGCGGCCCGCCCACCTACGTGACCCGCGACGAGCATCCCCGCTACCGCGAGACCGACGAGGGCCTGGAGCTGGACACCGACATCGAGTCGCTGGCCGCGCTGCGGCCCGCGTTCCGGCAGGGGGGCAGCGTCACCGCCGGCAACTCCAGCGGACTGAACGACGGCGCCGCCGCCCTGGTACTCATGAGTCGCGCCAAGGCCGAGGAGCTGGGCATCACCCCGCTGGCCTACTGGCGCTCCTCGGGCGCCAGCGGCATCTCCCCGCGCGTCATGGGCTTAGGCCCCGTGGACGCCACCCGCAAGGCGCTGGCGCGGGCGGGCGTGGACCAGGACGAGCTGGACCTAGTGGAGCTGAACGAGGCGTTCGCCGTGCAGGCGCTGGCCGTGTTGCGCGAGTTGGGGCTCAGCGAGGAGATAACCAACGTCAACGGCGGCGCCATAGCCCTGGGCCACCCGCTGGGCTGCTCCGGCGCCCGCATCCTCACCACCCTGCTGCACGAGATGCACCGCCGGCGCGAGCTGGGCGAGTCCATGCGCTACGGGCTGGCCACCCTCTGCGTGGGCGTGGGCCAGGGCGAGGCCACCGTGATCGAGCTGGCTTGAGGGACGGCGAACGGTAGGAACTCCTCCGGGGGCACTTCCCGTGAAGGGTGGTCGGCCTGTGGCGGATCCGACTGCTGCGCTCTCATGTGTGGAACATCCCTCGTTTCACATCTTCCCCCCATGATGCATCCATAGGCTTGGGCTTCATGCAGCGTTCTCTGCCTTCACGTTCCGCTGCTACGCGCCCTGCTCCCCAGCTCGGTCCCGAGACGCAGCAACCCACGGTCCACGGCCCCAACGGGGCCACTACTGCCAGCCTCGGCCACCCGCGCCGTCAGCGTCGAGCGCCCCTCGCCGCGGCGCTGACGGCGGGGCTCGTCGCCATCCTCATCCTGGCGGCGTGCGGCGGCCCCACCACGCAGGGCCACGATCACGACCGCGTGCACGCCTCGTGCTTCGCCCTCGTCACGGGGCACGGCTCCGCGCTGGACCTCTCCAGCCTGAGCACGGCGCAGACCGAGAACCCCAGCCCCAGCCCCGCGCCACCCACCCCCACGCGCTCCTGGTCGGACGCGGCGGGCTGGCCGGGCGGGAAGCTGCCGGCGGAGGGCGACGACGTGGTGATCCAGCCGGGTGAGGTGGTGCTGCTGGACACCTCCACCCCCGCCCTGGGCTCGCTGTCCGTGGACGGCGCCCTCGTCTTCGACCGCCGGGACCTGGAGCTCACCGCGGCCCACATAGAGGTCCGCGGCGGCCTCTACGTGGGCTCGTCGGCCGAGCCGTTCCGGCAGCGCGCCGTCATCACCGTGGGCGCGGAGGAACTGGGCCCGGAGTCCGACTGCTTCGGCCACAACTACATCGGGCTGGTGCACGGTGTGCTCGAGCTGTACGGCGACGACACCGGCCCCGCCTGGACGCGCCTGGCAGCGCACGCGCAGGCGGGCGACACCAGCATCGTGGTGGACGACGCCAGCGGCTGGCAGCGGGGTGACCGCGTGGCCATCGCTTCCACCGACTTCTACAGCAACACCAGCGGCGAGGCCATGGACCGGCGGATCGAGGTGCGCACGCTGACGGATGTGAGCGGCAACACCCTCAGCTTCGACGAGCCCCTGAGGTATGCCCGCTTCGGCGAGGCGCAGCGGTTCGGCTCCGCCGCCTTCCCCACCACCGTGCTGGAGTCACGCGCGGAGGTCATGCGCCTAACCCGCAACGTCACGGTCCGCGGTCTGCCCGCCACCGCCGACGAGGCCAGTCCCGTGCACCGCTACGGCGCCCACATCAAGGCGCTGGGGCAGAGCCGCGTGCGTCTGGACTCCGTGGAGGTCACGGCCATGGGGCAGTCCGGCGTGCTCATGCGCTACCCCGTGCACTTCCACCTGCAGGGCGACTCCGCGCAGGGCAGCTTCGTACGCAACTCGAGCCTGCACCACCTCTACAACCGCTGCATCACCATCCACGGCTCGTCCGGCGTGCTGCTGGAAGGCAACGCCGCTTTCAACACGTACGGCCACTGCTACTTCCTGGAGGACGGGGCGGAGACCCGCAACGTGCTTAAGGGCAACTTCGGCATGATGGCCCGCGAGCCTGCGCCGGAGTACCGCATCCTGCCGACCGACGGCGGCCACATGGGACCCTCCATCTTCTGGATCACCAACCCGGACAACGTGCTGGTGGACAACGTGGCGGCCCACTCGGCGGGCAGCGGCTTCTGGTACTCGCTGCCGGAACACCCCACCGGGCCCTCGTACGACGTCTTCGACGGCGCCAACGTCTGGCCGCGCCGCACCCCGCTGGGTCGCTTCGACGGCAACTTGGCCCATTCCAACCAGAACGACGGCCTGCACGTGGACCGCGGTCCCGCCGCCGTCACGCTGCGCGCCGAGACCGCCTCCTACCGGCCGCGCCGTAACCCGGCCGATCCGAACTCCGAGCCCGTGGTCGCCCTCTTCGAGAACTTCGTGGCCTACAAGCACCGCTCCGCAGCCGCCTGGTTCCGCGGCGACCACACCGAGCTCACCGGTGCGCTGCTGGTGGACAACGCCGTGGGCGCCACCTTCGCCTCGCGCGACTCGGGGCTGGTGAACAGCGTGGTGGTGGCCAGGAGCGCCAACGCTGGCACTGCCGAACCGTGGGAGGCCACGGAGGAGGGCCGGCCCATACCGCGCCCCTGGAGCCCTACCTTCGCGCCGCGCGGATTCGAGTTCTACGACGGCACCGTCTACGTGAAGGACTCGTACTTCGAAGGCTTCGAACCGTACGGCGAGAGGCGCGCGGGCGCCATAAGCATGCTCGACTACACGAGCTTCTCCCTCAGCCCCCTCAGCTACGCTCAGGGTCTGACCTTCGCGCCGGGCACCGTGCGGGTCATGTTCGCCGACCTGTCCTTAGAGGACCGCCAGCGGAGGGCCGAGGGCGAGGACTCCGGGAACGACGGCTACGCTAGCGGCCTGTTCCTCGACCTGGACGGCTCCGTCACCGGCACACCGGACCACGCCGTGACGGTGAACAACCCTCTGCTGCAGCTACCGGGCTGCACCTACAACAGCGAGTGGAACGCCAGCGTGTGCGAGCAGCGCTACGCCTCACTGACGCTACGGAACACCAGCGGCCGGAACGTGGAGCTAGCGCCCGTGATCCTCAGTCGCGGCGCTGTGGACGGTAGCCCCGAGCACACCATGTTCGGCACCCCGCACGGCGGTGTTGACGTGCCCAACGTCCACTTCCGGGCGCTGGTGCCGCTGGGGCACGAGTACCACTACAGGCACGAAGGCTACACGCCGGGCGCACTAACCCTGGAGCTGGGCTCCGCCCGCCCCGGCGACAGCATGGTGGTGAGCCTGCCCTACAGCGGCCAGGCGCCCAGCATCTACCGCGACTGGTGGATAGACGAGCGCAACCGCCTGCCGGCCTTCGGCTCGCTGAGCCAGCTTCGCAACGGCGACGACACGGGCTACTTCCTGGACCCGGGCGGCCGTCTGTACCTGAATCTGGTGGTGCAGCCGGACCGCGACTACGCGCATCTCACCGTCTGCGCCACTGCCCTCTGCCGCTGA
>CAYXUE010000068.1:7428-11387 GCA_964467885.1 uncultured bacterium
CGCTTCTAGCGCGCCTCCCGCTCCTCGCCCGTATCCAGCGGCGGGGCGTCCTGGGCGCTCTGCCGCTCCAAGTGCTCCAGTTGCTGCCGCAACGCTGCCCGCCGCTCCGGGCTGCGGAAGGTCTGCCCCTCCAGCGGCTCGGTGAACACCAGCAGCAGCTCGAACTGGCTGCCCGCGAAGGTGCTGCGCACCACGTGCACGTGTAGCTCGAGCTCGTCCTCCAGCCGCGCGGGTAGGGAGAGGACCTTGGAGCGCTCGCCGGAGAGGAGCACCATGGCGATGTCGGCCGAACGCCGCCCCTCGCCGAAGCTGACCTTCACCCCGGTGGGCAGCACCATGCGCAGGATCTGGACCTGCGCCTGCTGAACGCGGCGCTGGAACGCCTTCTGCGGGTCGCGCGCCTCGTCCCTGACGGGATCGCTGTTGGTGTCCACCCGGTCCGAGCCCAACTTTCAGTACGCCTTGGCGAACACGACCTTGCGGGGGTAGCCGCTGGGCTCCCCGCACTTGACGCAGGTAGCGCCTTCCGCAGAGGGTCCCTCCAGTGGGATGCAGCGCGCGGTGGCTTTGGTCTCCTCCTGGATCTGGTCCTCGCACTCGGCCCGGCCGCAGTGGGCGGCGTACACGAAGCCGCGCTCCACTAACCGCTGGAACTCGTCGTACTCGCCCCCCCCGAAGGTGTGTTCCGTGCGGAACTGGACGGCGCGCTGGAAGAGCGCCTCGTGGAACGCCTCCAGGGCGGCCGGCACGCGCTCGGCGATCTCCGCCAGCGGCACCGAACTCTTCTCGCCCGTCAGACGGTCGGCCAGCAGCGCCTCGCCCTTCTCCAGGTCCTTGGGCCCCAGCTCCACACGAAGCGGCACGCCCTTCTGCTCCCACTCGTTGAACTTGCGGCCGGGGCTCAGCCCCTCGCGGTCGTCCACCTTCACGCGCACGCCCTTCTCCTTCAGGGCGGTGGCCAGGCGCTCGACCTCGCCCATGACGCCAGCCTTGGCGTCCTCGTCGTTGGCGCGGTAGATGGGCACCACCACCAGCTGGGTGGGCGCCAGCTTGGGCGGCATGATGAGGCCCTTGTCGTCGCCGTGCGTCATGATGATGGCGCCGATGAAACGGGTGGAGAGGCCCCACGAGGTGGTGTGGGCGTAAGCCTGGTCGTTGTTGACGTCGTTGAAGGTGATGTCGAAGGCGCGCGAGAAGTTCTCGCCCATGTAGTGGGTGGTGCCCGCCTGCAGCGCCTTGCCATCGCGCATCATGGCCTCGATGGTGAGGGTCATCAGGGCGCCGGCGAAGCGTTCGCCTTCGGTCTTCTCGCCCTTGATCACGGGCACGGCGCCGAACTCCTCGGCGAACTCGGCGTAGATGTCGAGCATGAGCCGCGTCTCGGCGAGGGCCTCCTCGGCGGTGGCGTGGGCGGTGTGCCCCTCCTGCCAGAGGAACTCGGTGGTGCGCAGGAACGGCCGCGTGCGCATCTCCCAGCGCATGACGTTGACCCACTGGTTGTAGAGCAGCGGCAGGTCGCGGTAGCTCTGCACCCAGCGGGAGTACGCCTCGCCGATGATGGTCTCCGAGGTGGGGCGGATGGCCAGGGGCTCCTCGAGCTCCTTGCCGCCCGCGTGGGTCACCACGGCCAGCTCGGGCGCGAAGCCCTCCACGTGCTGCGCCTCGCGCTCGAAGAAGCTCATGGGGATGAGCAGCGGGAAGTAGAGGTTCTCGTGCCCCGTGGCCTTGAACATGGCGTCCAGGTTCTTCTGGATGTTCTCCCACAGCGAGTAGCCGTACGGCTTGATGATCATCGAGCCGCGCACCGGACCCTGGTCGACCATGTCGGCGCGGTAGACGATGTCGTTGTACCAGCCGCTGAAATCCTCGGCTTGCGTGGGTAGGGCGTTGTTCTTGGCCATAGAGGACATAGCTTAGCAGGCCGCCACCCTCGGCCGGAACGGGCCTTCCGGAAGGGACCTTTGACGCGTTCTTGACGGTGACCCCCCTATCCTGCCGCCGGATACGCCGAACGACGTACATCTCCAGGCGCCTCGGCCGGAGACCGCGCCGGTGGATCCCTCAAGGTCTCGATGAGAGGTACACATATGAGGAACGCCCCCGTCATGAACTCCGCTTCCCTGCGGCGCTCTCTAACGCTCGTGATAGCCACCGCGGTGGCCTTCGTGCTGGCTGCCTGCTCGCAGCAGCCGCAGCCCCAGCCTCAGCCCGATCAGCTGGCCATCCGGTTCGAAGCGCCGCCCACCGTGGGTTCCACCAGCTTCGAGGTGCCGTTCGGCGGCTCGCGGACGCTGGAACTGGATCTGGTCTGGCCCACGGATTACGAGGGCGAGGTGCAGTTGAGCTTGGATGACGGCTCGCTGCCCGCTGGCGTGAGCCTGAGCGACACCGAGGCCACCCTTGCCCGCGCCGACCTGCCCTGGCACGTGACCGTAACCGCCGCCAGCAGCGTCACGGCGCAGGACCTGGCCGCCGTGTTCTCCCTGCCCGTAACGGTGACCACGCTGGAGCCCACGCCGGCGGCCGCCGAGGAGAGCGACGAGTTGGTCCTCACGGGAGCGGTCCTGGCACTGGTTACGAACACGGATGACGACGGACCCGGCAGCCTCCGCCACCTGATCGACAACGTGCCCGCTAGCGGTTCGGGCCCGGTGGTCATCGGCTTCGACCCGGTGGTCTTCGACGCTCCGGCCACCATCACGCTCCAGTCGACCATCGTGCTGGGCAGTGATCACACGCTGCGTGGAGTCACGGACGGGGACGGCGCTCCGCTGGTGACCCTGGACGGCGCCAACGCCATCGACCGCCTCATGAGCATCAAGGATGGCGTCACCGTTACCCTGGACTCTCTCGGCTTCGCTCGAGCGGCCCAGCTGGCCATCACCAACCAGGGCGACCTGACCGTGAAGAACAGCGTCGTCACCGGCAACGGCCACAACGTACCGGCAGGCCAGGAGACCTGGGGTGGCGGCATCTTCTCGGTGCTAGGCTCACTGACCATCGAGGACAGCATCATCAGCGACAACCGCGCAACCCTGGGTGGCGGGGTGTACGCCGCCAGCGGCACCGTGACCATCACCGGCAGCACGCTCGAGCTCAACCAGGCGGACAAAGAAGGTGCGGGCGCCTACGTCCACGCCGACGCCAGCCTGGCCATCGAGCGCTCGTCGCTGCTGGACAACCACGCCGGGGAGCAGGGCGGGGGCGTCGGAACCCACGGCGACCTGGTGGTCGTGAACAGCACCTTCTCGGGCAACCGGGCGGACACCTACGGTGGCGCGGGCATAAACGTCAACCTCGGCGGAAAGCTGAACATGTCAGGCTCGCTACTCCACGCCAACGTCGGCAACCTCAACGGCGGTGGTCTGTTCAACAACGGTGAGGCCACCATCGTGAACAGCACCCTTACGGCCAACGAGGCCATGCGCGGGGGCGCTATCTTCTCGTCCAGCAACGCGGCCGCCGTAACGCGGCTCTCGTTCTCCACGGTCGCCTGGAACTCGGCCGTAACGCGCGCAGGCGCATCGGGCATCGTAGGGGGCGGCGGGATCTACAGTACGAACCTCGTGGAGATGAACGCCAGCATAGTCGCGGGCAACAGTGTGCCCGCTGGTCACGTGGGGCCCGATATCTATACCAGCGCTGGCAAGCAATCCGTCAGCCACGGCTACAACATCGTGGGTGACAGCGCGGACGCCGGCCTGAGTGGCCCCGGCATGGGCTCCGACGAATACGGCGTGGCGGCCGGAACCGTGCTGGCGAGTGACCTCGTCGGGTACGGGCCGGGCACGGCAGAACTCCTGCCACTCACCGTGGCTAGCTCCGCCATGGACGTTATTCCCGCAGCGCACTGCGTGGACCTCGCCGGGGACCCGGTGCTGACCGATCAGCGCGGCGCCCAGCGCCCCACCGGCGCCCGCTGCGACATCGGCGCCTTCGAGGCAGGTGCGAGCTAGGTA
>CAYXUE010000069.1:0-11381 GCA_964467885.1 uncultured bacterium
GGCGCCGAGGCGTAGCGGGCCGTGACGTCGTTGATGGCCCCCAGCATCTCGTGGCCGGCCTGCAGCTCGAGGTAGAGGCGCGCCAGTTCGGCCTGCGCGCGCTCGCGCCCCCGCACCTCGCTGGTTATCCAGTTCAGGGTCACGAAGGTGGCTATGGGGCCGAGGACGCTGTAGAAGATCACCGGGGCCCAGACGCGGTAGGGGCCCTCCACGCCCGGCAGCAGCAGGAGCTGGAAGATCAGGACCACGCCGACGATGACCAGGGGTAACCAGATGCGCGCCAGGCGGATCTGCTCGTACAGGCTGCTTTGCGGCAACATCCCTCCGATTGTATGGCGCGGACCGCGGACTTCGCGAACTGCACCTAGCGGCGCCGCGCTGCGTGCTGCCCGGCGCGGCCGGCCCGGCCGTAAGACCACAGCCCCCGCACCGGCCGGCTGACGGTAGACTCCGTTCATGAGCGATGCCAACGAGCCGGCCCCGGGGCCGGCCCTGAGTGATGACGATCTCGAGCCGGCGGGCGTGGAAGACGCGGAGGCGGGTGTCGGAGAAGCGAAGGCGGGCGTAGGCGACGGAGCCGTGGCCGTGACCGCAGCCGAGGAGTCGACGGACCGGGAGCGGCCCACCGAGCAGCAGCTGGCCGCCATGGCGGAGGACCAGCCGGTGGCGGTGGTGGAGCATGGTGGGGTGAGGTTCACCCTGCTCGGCACCGCCCACGTCTCCAAGGCCAGCGCGGAGGTGGTGCGCGACATGGCCTCTTCCGGCGCCTTCGACGCCGTGGCCATCGAGCTGGACCAGGGCCGCTTCGCCTCCCTGACGGACAGCCAGAACTGGCAGAAGGTCGACCTCTTCAAGATCATCCGCGAGGGCAAGGCGGCCATGCTGGCCGTGAACCTGGCGCTTTCGGCGTTCCAGCAGCGGCTGGCGGACCAGTTCGGCATCGAGCCCGGGGCGGAGATGCGCGCGGCCATAGACAGCGCCAGCGCCGCGCAGCTTCCTCTCCTGCTGGTGGACCGCGACATCGGCGTGACCCTCAGGCGCGTCTACGGCAACATGGGCTTCTGGAAGCGCATGATGCTGCTCTCCGGTCTGCTGGCCAGCGTCTTCAGCCGCGACGAGATCGAGGAGGAGGAGATCGAACGCCTCAAGGAAGGCGACATCCTCGAGGCCACCTTCACGGAGTTCGCGGAGAACTCGGAACAGATGTACCTGCCGCTCATCACGGAGCGCGACCAGTACATGGTCTCCAAGCTGGTGACTCAGACCGGCGCCGGTACGGCCTCGCCCCGCTACAAGGAGGTGCTGGTGGTGATAGGCGCCGGGCACCTGAGGGGCATGCGGGCGGCCCTGGAAGGCGAGGGCACCGTGCCCGGCATGCCCGAGCCGGCGGAGGGCGAGGACGCGGGCCACCGGGCCACCGTCAAGCGGCTGGAGCAGCTGCCGCCGCCCAGCCCGTGGGGCAAGATCATCCCCTGGATCATCGTGGCCGTGCTGGTGGCGGGCTTCGTCATAGGCTTCGCGCGCAGCCCCGACCTAGGCTTGAGCCTCATCGGCGACTGGGCGCTCATCAGCGCCAGTCTGGCGGGCCTGGGCGCCATCATCGCGCTGGCCCACCCGCTGACCATCCTCACCACCATCGTGGCCTCCCCCTTCACTGCCCTGCACCCCCTCGTCGGCATCGGCCCGGTGGCGTCGTTCGTGGAGCTGTGGTTCCGGCGCCCCAGCGTGGGCGACTTCGAGACGCTGAAGGTGGACGTGACGACCTGGCGCGGCTGGTGGCGCAACCGCGCCGCCCGCGCCCTTCTGGTGTTCGTTCTGACCACGCTGGGTGGCGCCACGGGCACCTGGGTGGCGCTGGGGCGCATCTTCGGACGGCTGGCTAGCTGAGGAACGAACCCGCGGAAGCAGGCTGATCCCCCCCTGGAACGGTTCGGGCCCGAGGCTGCGCCAGCACTCGGGCCCGAACTCACGCTCCCGTTCGGCTCAGAACGCCGTTGGCGCCCCGTCTATGGCCCACTGCGCGAAGCCGTCCACGAAGGTGAAGCGCGAGTCGCTGGTGTCGCTGCTGGCCACGTAGGCCAGGAACTCCGTCACGTCCTGCGGCGTGGCGGCGAGGAACAGCTCGGAGCCGCTCAGGCCCTCGTAGCGGCCGCTCTCGATGAGCGGCAGAGCCGCCTCGGCGGCGGGAGCCGAGTCGCGCAGTTCCTGCACCATGCGCTCGATCACGCTCTCAGGGCGGTCCATGTCGCTGCGGTCGTAGAGTGGCGTGGGGATCTCGAGCGCCGTCATGATCACGTTGCGAGCGAAGAGCTGACGCAGCGGCACCACCTCACCACTGACGCTGAACGCTGTGGAGGCACTGGCGGACAGCTCCTCCCCGCTGGTGGCTTCCACCAGCAGGTTGTACTCGCCTGCCTGCAGGTCAGCGGGCAGCTCCACGTCCACGAAGTCCACGACGTAGCCCACGGCTCCGGGGGGCGTCTCCACCGCGGCCGTGGTCACGGCTACCGGCTCGGCGCCTTCCTCGGCACCTTGCGGCACCACGCTGATGGTGAGGTCCACCAGGGCGGGCAGCTGATCGCCGGGGGTGCTCAGCTCGAAGCTGGGGAACAGCGGGTCGCCGGGGTGGAACGGCTGCGCGTTCGGCCCGCGCTGGCCCAGGCTCAGGCTCACGTCGCCGAAGATCTCGAGGGGCGGCAGTGGTGCACTGAGCACCTCTATGCGCTGCGTGGCGGCCTGCACGTAATCGGCCAGTTCATCGCCTTCAGCCGCAGTGGCCTTCTCCGCGAAACGCCGGTAGGCCGCGCGGGCGTTCTGCCGCTGGCCCTTGGCCTCGTACAGCCTGGCCAGGGCGTACTCCACCGCGGTGGCGTCGGGGTAGAGCTCTCGCGCGTTGACCAGGTCGACTATGACCTCGTCATGTACGGCCGGATCGAGCGAGACGGCGTAGTCGTACGCCTCCATGGCGGCGTCCAGGTCGCCCCACACCGCGTACACCAGCCCCAGGTTGTAAGCCGCAATGTAGGCGTTGGCATCGAGCTCGATGGCGCGCTTCGAGGCCTCGGCGCTCTCCTCCAGGAAGCCGAGAAGGTAGTTGGCCCACCCGAGGTTCGTCCAGAAGAGCGACGATTCAGGATCCAGCTCCACGGCCACCACCAACGCCTCGGCGGCCGCCAGCGCGTCGTCCTCGTCGAAGGCTATGAACGAGAGCTCCTGCAAGGGGTAGGTGAGGAAGGGCGCAGCGCGGTGCAGGGCGTGCAGCGCGCTCTTCTGCCGCTCGATGTCCTCGGCCAGCAACGCTACCGTGTAGGCGCCGGTCAGGGCGGCTGGCCCTGCTTCGGGCCCGAGGGCGTTGATGCCGTCCACCAGTTCCAGCGCCGTGCTGGCGTTGCCGAATGCCAACTGGAGCGAGGCCTGCAGCGCACGGGCGTACGTGAAGCCGGCGTCCGCTGCCCGCTCGAAGGCTGCCTGGGCGGCCTCCACATCGTCCCTATCCGAGGCCAACACGCCGCTCCAGGCGTGCGCCATGCCCAAGCCAGTCAGCTCCGCCAGGGCGGCGAACTGCTCCTCGGCCCCGGCTTCGTGAAGGGTGTCGAGCGAGAGGGCCAGCAGAGCGCGCCGGACCAGCCGGCGGCCGGCGTCCTCCACGGGGATGACTCCGGCCTGCGGCATGTCGAGCTCGCCTGCCACCACCGCGGCCAGATCGTCCAGCAGCTCCGCACCGCGCTCGGGCCAGGTGCCGTCGCCGTTGGAGGGGCGGACGGTAGCGGCGTCACGTACGAGGCCGGTAGCCGCCAGGCCCACGGTGCGCACGTACTCCTCGTAGTCGCCCGTCAGCTCCGGGCTGGCTACCGGCGCGGGCGGGCTCTCCAGACCCAGGTCGGACGCTATGAGCCGCACGGCCGTGGCCACCAGCCGTGCCCGGTCACCCGGCTCCGCCGAGAGCTCGGCGCGGCGGGTGCCGTCCGCGTGCGCGATCTCGAGGCGTAGCACGGTGGACTCCTCGTACTGTTCGACGGCGCCGCTCACGGCCACGTCGACCCCGGCCCCCGACCGGAGCAGCAGCGGGCCGCTGGGTCCACTCCAGGCGTCGTTGCCTACTATCCTGCCGACGTTTATGTAGCCGTCGACCACCAGCAGGGGCGGAACCACGCCCGCGGCCACGTCCGGGCCGAAGACTATGGCGTCGTCGTGGAAGGCGGCCGCCACCTCGTCGGCGATGGCCACACCCAGCAGGGGGTCCTGACTGGTGAAGGGGTAGACGATCAGGCTCGAGGCTACAGCGGTAGCGAGCAGCACGAGCGCGGCGAGCGCGAGTACCGTGCGCCTTAGCAGTGCGGTGGTGCGCGTTAGCATCCAGGCTCCTCCAAACGCCGTCAGGCTAGCACGGTGGTTGGTGAGGAACCGCTGTCCTGGACTTCACTCCAGCAGGGCTTCGAACTCCTCCATCACGGACTGCGCTTGGGCCACGGAGCGGCACACCACCAGGATGGCGTTCTGGCCCGCCAGGGTGCCCACTATCTCCTCCCGGTCCAGCTTGTCGATCACGAACGCCACGCCCGAAGCGTGCCCCTCGTCCGTGGCGATCACGATGATGTTCTCGCCGCGGTCCAGATGCCGCACGAAGAGCTGGAAGCGCTGCGCCAGCTCGTGCATGACGTCCTGCTGCTGCACCAGCGGCGTGGCGCGGTAGCGGTGGCGGCCGGGAGCGGCAGGCACGCGCACCAGGCGCAGCTCCGTCACGTCGCGGCTGATGGTGGCCTGCGTGACCTTGATGCCCTTCTCGGCCAACCGCTCCGCGATCTCGGCTTGCGTGGAGATGAACTCCTCTTCCACCAGCTCGGTGATGAGGCGTTGCCGGTAATCTTTGCTTGGCATATTTATGCAGTGTATCAGCTGGGTTTACAGTTGCCGTGTGCCGGACGGCGCGGGTTACAACCCACGTGAAGGGCGCCGGATATGCACCCGGCGCCCGCGCGTTCCATCATGTATAAGAGCTGGTCAGTCGTCCTCGTCGAACGGCGTAGCACCCAGGCCGGCAGCTGGCTCGACGGGCTTGGGCGGCTCCGCAACGCGCTTGAGCTCGTCCATGCTGGGCAGATCGTCGCCCCACTTGATGCGGTCGGTGGTCTCCAGCTCCTTCATGGCGATGGTGACGCTGTTCTCGGTGCGGGGCAGCTCGTCCACGTCCAGCACGCTAGGGATGCCGGACTTCAGCTGGGCGGCGCGCCGGGCCACGACCATCGAGAGCCGGTAACGCGAGTCGGTGAGCGAGATGAGGGTGTCGTAACCTTCTTGTGCCATATCGGGTGGTGCCTCCAGGCCGAAGCCGCTGATGCGGCCGGGTGAACGGGAACGTGTCGGACCGGGAAGTGCCAACTTGCTTCTGTCTGGCGCGGACCGAGCGCCACATTCTACTACAACCGCGCCGTTCCGGCCGGAAGGCGGGGTTACCAGCGGGTTCGGGCCGCGCGAAGCCCCCCGGCTCACTCTTCGCGCAGGAACTGCTCCACCCGCGCCTGGGTCAGTAGCCGCGCCTTCGAGCGCTCGGCCTGGATGATGCTGAGGAAGAGGTCGGCGGCGTCGTCCACATCGTCGTTCACTATCAGGTAATCGAACTCGCGCAGCGCCCTGATCTCCTCGCGAGCGCGGGCGAGGCGCTTCTGGATCTTGCTCTCGGTCTCGGTGCCACGGCCGCGCAGGCGGCGCTCCAGCTCGCTGAGCGAGGGTGGGGCGATGAAGATCATCACCGCCTCCGGCATGCGGCGCTTGACCTGCCGCGCGCCCACGAGCTCCAGCTCGAGCAGTACGTCGCGGCCCTCCGCCAGGGCCTGCTTCACCGGCTCGAGCGGGGTGCCGTAGTACTCGCCCACGAAGTCGGCGTACTCCAGCAGAAGGTCGTTGTCGATGAGCTCCACGAACTCGTCGCGGCTCAGGAAGTAGTACTGCACCCCGTGCTCCTCGCCTTGACGCTGTTCACGCGTGGTGGCGGAGATGGAGAACTCCAAGTCCTGCACGTGGGGTAGTGCGGCGTTGCGGATGGTGTCCTTGCCCACGCCCGAGGCGCCCGTCATTACGAACAGGACCCCGGAGCGGTCCAGGTCGTCGGAGGTATCCGCGGCGGTGTCCTCGCCGGCCTGCGATGGCGGTTGCCCGTCAGCCACTGTGTTTTCTGCCTCCCGCTCCAGCGGCGGATCCGAAGTCGCCGCGGTTCGTTGACGGCGCTTCATATGCCGCCGCCGATTAGGCGAGACTGTATCACGCTGCCCGGCGCGCACCTTGAACTGGCAGCGGCCTTGGCGCCGGAGAAGCGGGCGGCTGGCCCCCATGGTGCTAGCATGCAATCCCGGGAAGGTGAGGCATGGACCGTAAGTACATCTTCGTGACCGGCGGGGTCGTGTCGAGTCTCGGGAAAGGCATCTCAACGTCCAGCATCGGCGCGCTCCTGAGGGCGCGCGGGTACCGGGTCACGGCGGTGAAGATAGACCCGTACGTGAACGTGGACGCCGGCACCATGCGACCTTACGAGCATGGTGAGGTCTTCGTCACCGACGACGGTGCGGAGACCGACTTGGACATCGGCACCTACGAGAGGTTCCTCGACGTGGACCTCTCGCGCATCAACAACGTCACCACCGGGCAGGTTTACCTGAGCGTCATCGAGAAGGAGCGCCGCGGCGCCTACCTCTCCCAGACCGTGCAGGTCATCCCCCACATCACCGACGAGATCCAGGCCCGCATAACCAACGCGGGCGAGGTGGCGGACGCCGAGATAGTGCTGGTCGAGGTGGGCGGCACCGTGGGCGACATCGAGTCGCTGCCGTTCCTCGAGGCCATCCGGCAGTTCCGCTTCGAGGTGGGGCGCGAGAACACGCTCTACCTGCACGTGACCCTGGTGCCCTACCTGGGTACCAGCGAGGAGCACAAGACCAAGCCCACGCAGCATTCGGTGGCCACCCTCCGCGGGGTGGGCATCCAGCCGGACGCGCTGGTGCTGCGCTCGCACTCGGCCGTGCCCGACGGGTCGCTGCGCAAGATCGCGCTCTTCTCCAACGTGGACCCGGACGCCGTGTTCAACGCCTACGACGCCGACTTCGTGTACGCCGTGCCCGAGATGCTGGAGCAGCAGGGCATGGGCCGCTACGTGGAGAAGATGCTCGACCTGGAGAAGGTCACGCCGGAACTGCGCGTGTGGCACGAGGCCGTGCGCACGCTGCGCAACCCCGAGAAACGCGTGCGCATCGCGGTGGTGGGCAAGTACGTGGCCATGCCGGACGCCTACCTCAGCCTCATGGAAGCGCTCAAGCACGCCGGCATTGCCAACCGGGCGGCCGTGGACATCCACTGGGTGGACTCCGAGGAACTCGGCGAGGACGCGGCGCAGGCGCTGGAGGGCTACCACGGCATCCTGGTGCCGGGCGGCTTCGGCGTGCGCGGCATAGAGGGCAAGGTGCGGGCCGCCCGCATGGCCCGCACCAAGAAGGTGCCGTACCTAGGCATCTGCCTAGGCATGCAGGTGGCCGTCATCGAGTTCGCCCGCGCCGTGGCAGGACTGGAGGGCGCCAACTCGACCGAGTTCGACCCCTACACGCCGCACCCGGTGGTGGGCCTCATGCCGGAACAGCTGGAGGTGGAGGAGATGGGCGGCACCATGCGCCTGGGCAGCTGGCCCATGGAGCTGACGCCCGGCACGCGCCTGGCCGAGCTCTACGCCGAGCAGACCTCGCAGACCTCCGTGCAGGAACGCCATAGGCACCGCTACGAGGTGAACCCCGAGTACGTGGAGCAACTCAAGCAAGCCGGGCTGGTGGTGGCGGGCGTCACGCCGGGCATGGCCGGCCGCGGTGAGGGTCTGGTGGAGGCGGTGGAGCTGCAAGACCATCCCTTCTTCATCGGCCTGCAGTCGCACCCCGAGTTCAAGTCGCGCCTCATGCGTCCCTCGCCACCCTTCACGGGCTTCATCCGCGCCGCCGCGGAGCGCGCGGCCCAGCTGGGTGAGCAGGGCGCGGTCGGCCCCGACGCAGCAGAGGAAGGCGCGGCTTGAAGACCCAGCGCACTCTGGTCATCGGTCTGGCGGGCGGCACCGGTTCCGGCAAGACCACGGTGGCAAGGTCGATGGTCGAGGCGGCCGGCCCCGCCAACGCCCTGCTCCTGCCGCAGGACGCTTACTACCGCGCGCAGGGCGGCCTGCCGTTCGAGGAGCGCGAGAGGACCAACTACGACGAGCCCAGCGCCTTCGACACGGAGCTCCTGGTGCAGCACGTGGACGACCTGCGGAGCGGTAGGCCCGTGGACCGCCCCGTCTACGACTTCGCGCTGCACAACCGGTCCGACGACACCGTGCTCACCGAGCCGGCCCCTGTCCTGATAGTGGAGGGCATCCTGGTACTCCACTCCCCGGAGCTGCGGGGGCGCATGAACCTCAAGGTGTTCGTGGACGCCCCGCCGGACGAGCGCTTCATCAGGCGCCTGGAGCGCGACGTCAACGAGCGCGGCCGCACCGCCCAGAGCGTGATCTCGCAGTACCGCCGCACCGTCAAGCCCATGCACGACCTCTACGTGGAACCCACCAAGCAGCATGCCGACCTGGTGCTGCCGGAGGGCGGCAGCAACCGCGTGGCGCTGGAGGTGCTAACGAGCTACGTCGACTCCTTCCTGCGCAACCGGCAGGCGGTATGAGGCCGGCGGTGGGAGCTGACATGGAGAGGCCCTTCGCGGTGAGACGCACACGTGGCGTGGAGGCCCTACTCTGGGCCGTCATAGCCTTGGCGCTGGTGGCCGCCCTGGTGCTGGCCGTGCGGCGCGTGAACGCCGAGGGCTCGCGCGAGCAGGTTGCGTTGGTCATGGACGAGATGGCGCTGGCGCAGCAGGGCTCGCTGGTGGGGCTCACCAGCCTGGAACTGGGCCGCCGCTACCAGCAGGCCGGGCTCACGGGGGTGGCGCTCTACGAGCAGACGGTGCAGACGCTGGTGGCCCGCGGCTACGCGGCGTCGGTGCTGGCGGCGGACCTGCGGGCGCAGTTCCTGGTGGAGGGGCTGGCGCCCCCGCCCATCCCCAGCGACGCCACGCTGGTGACCCCGCTCATGCCCGGCGCGCTGGACGACCTGATAGCCAAGAACATCCCCGCCGCGCGCTCGTTCGAGATCAACGGCCGCGCCTGGTACGTGTGGCCGGGCGACATCACCGAGACCCTGCCGGCGGGACCGGACCGCGCCGAGCTGCAACTCTGGAGCGCTGCCGGCTTCGACATAGCCTACCGACCCCGCAACGCCCCCGTGCAACTGCAGGTGCTGGGCGACTTCCCGCCCGAGGCCAACTACCTCATCTACGCCGGCACGCACGTAGCGGGCTACCCGGGCGAGCTCTCCGAGGTGGTGGACGCCTCCCAGGAGTACCTCACCGCCATCATCGAGGGCACTCCGCAGAACGGCATGGCGCAGATCTCGGACAAGGTGCCCACGGTCAGACTGCTGAGCTTCAACCAGGACTACGTCGACAGGCGCCTGCGCCCCGCGGATCTGGTGGACAAGTACCTGCTGGCCGTGGAGGAGCGCAACGTGCGGCTCCTCTACCTGCGGCCCTACACCACCAACGAGCTGGGCGACCCGGTGGAGAACACGGAGGAGATGGTGCGTGACCTCACGGCGGCGCTCCGCAGCCAGGGTTACGAGGTGGGGCCCCTCACCAGGCTCGGCATCGACTACCAGCCCATCCTCTGGCTCCGCGCCGTGGCCGCGCTGGGCATCCTGGCGGCGCTGGCGCTGCTGGCCCTGCGCTTCCCCGCCCCGTGGGGAGCCGCTGTGGCTGGCGCCCTGCTACTCGGCAGCGTGGCCGTGGCAGGCCCCGACTGGGACGCCCTGTCCTTAATCGCCGCGCTGATCTTCCCGGTGCTCGGCTTCCTCACCTTCAAGGAGAGGTGGCCGGCGCTCTTCTACTCCACGGCTCTGTCGCTGGCGGGCGCCCTGCTGCTGGCGGCCGTGGGCAGCGAGCGCGACACGCTGCTGGCCATCCGCCCGTTCGCGGGCGTGGGCCTGACGCTGGTGGTGCCGCCCGTCCTCTTCCTGGCCGGCTACATGCTGCGCTTCCACCGGCCCGCCGTGTGGGTCAAGCGCCTCTGGGGCGCCGAGGTGCGCGTGGGCCACGTGGCCATGGCCATGGTGGCCGTGGCGGCGCTGGCCGTGGTGATACTGCGCCGCGGCAACGACCCGGTGATAGGCGTGAGCCAGTTCGAGCTGACCCTCAGGCAGCTGCTGGGCGAGTTCGTGGCCCGGCCGCGTTTCAAGGAGCTGTTCGGCCACCCGGCCGCCTTCCTGGGGCTGACGCTAACCATGTGGCCCGCCTGGCTGCGCGGCACGCTGCTGACCGCCGGCGTGGTGGCGCAGGCCAGCATCCTCAACTCCTTCAGCCACTACCACACGCCCCTGCTCATCTCGCTGGAGCGCACGGGCGTGGCGCTGGCCGTGGGGGTGCTGGCGGGCCTGGTGCTGCTGCCCATAGCCCTGCTGGCCACCCGCCTGATCACCCGGTGGCTGGCGGGGGCGGACGAGCCGGAACAGGTGGCGGGTGTCGGTGGTTGAGCCAGGAGGCGGGTACGGAAGGCTGATCCCGGTGGCTGATGCGGATACTCGTTAGCGGCTACTATGGCTTCGGCAACCTCGGGGACGAGGCGCTGCTTTCAGGCCTGCTGAGCGGACTGAAGTCGCTGGGCCACACCCCGGTGGTGCTGTCGGGCGACCCCAAGGCCACGGAGCGCCAGCACGGCGTGGAAGCCACGCACCGCGTGCGCGGCCTGGCGCTTGCTCTGGCGCGGGCGGACGCCCTGGTCTCGGGCGGCGGCGGCCTGCTGCAGGACTCCACCAGCAGGCGCAGTCTCGACTACTACCTGAACGTCATCCGCTTCGCGCGCCGCACGGGCAAGCGCGTGGTGATCTACGGGCAGTCTCTGGGGCCCCTCTCGGAGCGTGGTCGCGAGTCCGTGGGCCGCACGTTGCGTGGCCTGCCCATCGCGCTGCGTGACGACCAGTCGCTGCGCCTGGCGCGCGAGCTCGGCCTCGAGGCCACGCTGGTGGCGGACCCTGCGCTGCTGCTAGCCGGGCGCCGGGCCACACCCGTGCCGGAGCCCGAAGAGGCGCCCGTGGTCCTCATCCCGCGCGGCGGCCAGCCGCACCTCAACGAGGCGTTGGAGGAGCTGGCGCTGGAGCTGACGGAGGCGGGCGTGCCGGTGGCGGCCATGTCGTTCCACCCGCGCGAGGACGATGGACCGCTCATGCGCCTCAAGCGCATGGTGCCCGAAGTGGAGCGGTGGGAGGCCACCGACCCGCAGGCCGCCGTGCACCAGTTGGAGCGGGCGCGGTACGTGGTCTCCATCCGCCTGCACGGCT
>CAYXUE010000070.1:0-11295 GCA_964467885.1 uncultured bacterium
CGCCCAGCGGCACTGCGTCCGCGCCGGTGAACGTCACGTTCAGTGCCGACGCGACCCCGGCAACTGCCCAGGAGTGGTTCGTGGATGGCGTGCCGGCCGGCACAGGCGCCGCCATCGATCACACCTTCGACACGGCGGGGCAGTTCGAGGTGCGCCTCGAGGTGACCAGCGAGGGCGGCGAGGGCGGCACGGACGGCGCATCGCTCAACTACACGGTCCTGCCGGACAGCCTGCCCAGCGGCGCCTACGACATAGTGCTCGTGTTCCAGGAGGGCGCCTTCACGGCCCAGCAGCGCGCCATGATCCAGGCGGCGGCCGAGCGCTGGGAGGAGTTGGTGGCGGGCGACATCCCCGACAACAGCGACATGCCCGAGAGCATCCGCAGGAGGTGCCTGGCCATCATCGGGCCGGACAGCAACACCATCGCCCCGGAACTGCGGGACGTGGACCTGATAGACGACCTGCTCGTGTACGTGCACCTCATCGACGAACGGACGCAGACGCTGGCGCGGGCGGGTCCCTGCTACTGGAACGGTCGCCTTCCCAACTACGGCAACATCCAGGTGAACCTGCGCCACCTGGAGATGATGACCAGCAACGACGCCCTCACCGAGGTGATGATCCACGAGATGGCGCACGTGCTCGGGGTGGGCACGCTGTGGCGCGACCGCGCTACGGAACTGCTGCGCCCCAGCCGCCAGCACTGCGAGAACTCCAGCCTGGAGCCGCACTTTGAGCGCACCTTCGTGGGCGCCGCGGCCGTGAACCACTTCCAAGCGCTGGGCGGTGCCGGCGCCCCGCCGCTGGCTCAGGGCTGCGGCCACTGGAAGCAGGATGTGTTCGGCAACGAGTCGCTGACGCCCGCGCGGACCATCGGTCCGGAGGACCACACGCCGCTCTCGCGAGTGACGCTCGGCAGCCTGGCCGACCTCGGTTACGTGGTGGATTACGCCGCTGCGGACCCTTACACGCTGCCGGTGGCGCCTGCGCATCTACCCCGTGAGGGCCTGCCGTACCACCACGGCGAGCCGTTCGTGCTCCTACCCGGGCTCTAGGCCGCCCTCCGTCGCGCGGCCCTCCTCGCGCCAGCCGACCATGCCGTCCGTCAGGTTGGCCACCTCGCTGGGGAAGCCGCTGCGGATCAGGTACTCGGCCACGCTGCGCGAACGGGAACCGCTGGCGCAGACGAGAACCACCGGCCGTTCACCCAGCGCGCCGGCCTCTTCCAGGAAGCGGCTCATGGGCAGGTTGCGCGCGCCCGGGATGTGGCCCCGGAGAAGCTCGAACTCCTCGCGCACGTCGATGACCTCGGCGCCGCGCTCCTGCCACTGCACCAGTTCGGCGGGCGTTATCTCGGCGTGGCGCCGCTCGGGTCGCTCCTGCCCACCACCGGTTCCGTCGTTGGCGGCACTCACGCCGGGGCCGGCTCGGAGGACGCGCTGGCTTCCTCGTGCGCCCGCCACGCCTCGTAGCTGCCCTCCAACTCGACCACGTTCGAGAAGCCGCGGTTACGCAGGGCGCTGGCCACGGCCAGGGAGCGACCGCCGGCCTGGCAGTGCAGCACCAGGGTGCCGCCGCGGGGCAGGCTGGCCAGGTTCTTCAGCACGCGGCCGCCGTGCAACTGCCGCGAGCCGGGTACGTGGCCGGCGGCGTGCTCCGTGGCGGTGCGCACGTCGAGCACAAGCTTGTCGTCGAGGGACTCGAGTTCGGAGGGGGTGACCAGCTTGAGCGGCGCCGTCTCCAGCCCCTCGAGCGAGGTCAGGTAGCCCTGCACGTTGTCTATCCCCACGTAGCTCAGTCGGTCGCGCAGTTCGTTGGCGCGCTGCTCATCGGCCGCCAGCAGCACGATGGGCCGCTCCTCCACCTCGGGGTCGATGACCCACGAGGCGTAGGTGGCGAAGGAGTTGCCGCCGGGGACGGCCAGCGCGCCCGGCACGGAAGCGTCCCACTGCTCGCGGGTGCCGCGGGTGTCGATGAAGACCAGGTCGCGGTTGATACGGCCGCGCAACTCGTCGGCCGTGAACTCCTTCAGCTGCGGACGGTCACCCAGGAGGGCGGGGCCGTCGCGGTTCTGGCGCTTCATGCGGCCGAAGTAGGTCGGCGCGTCCGGCTGGCCGTCCAGCAGTTCGGCCGTGAAACCCACCTCGTCGTCACGTTCCACGTAGCCAGCCCACCAGGCGGTGAGCTTCTCGTAACCCACCGTGGTGCTGGCCACCGCACCGAGCGCCTTGCCGCAGGCGCTGCCGGCACCGTGCCCGGGCCACACCTGCACGTGGTCGGGCAGGGTCACGAAGTGGCGCTTAAGGCTGTCGAACAGGCGCTTGGCGCCCTCGAAGCGCGTGTCCACGAAGCCGGCGGCCTCGTCCAGCAGGTCGGGGCGGCCCAGGTCGCCCACGAACACGAAGTCACCGGTCAGCGCCAGCACCGGTTCGGCGCCGCGCATGAGGTCCGAGACCAGGAACATCATGTGCTCGGGCGTGTGGCCGGGGGTGTGAACTGCCTTCAGACGCACGTGGCCCACGCTGAGTTCGGTGCCGTGCAGCAGCGCCTCATGCGGGAACGGGTAGCTCCAGTCCTCGCCGCCCTCGTCCGAGAGGTACAGGTCGGCGCCCGTGGCAGCGGCCAACTCCCGCGAGCCGGAGAGGTAATCGGCGTGGATGTGGGTCTCGGTCACGGCCGTTATGCGCAGACCGTTGGCCGCCGCGTCGGCCAGGTAGACCTCGATGTCGCGCCGCGGGTCCACCACCACCGCTACGCCCTGCTGCTGGCAACCGATCAGGTAGCTGCCCTGCGCCAGATCGGTGTCGTAGAACTGCTTGAAGTACATACCCCTCCTCGGTAAGCCATCGCCCTATCGGCTTGAGCACCGCAGGCTAAACCCTACGGCGGCGCAGGTCGGCAAGGCCCGTTACCCAAACGCTATGCACTACGTGCATAATGTGGCCATGTCTGACGGCCCAGATCCCGTGGAACGCCTTCCCGATGCCGAACATCTACTGACGCTGCTTGCCGTGGCCGACGCGGGCAACGAGAGCAATGCGGCCGAGGTCCTCGGTGTGGGGCAATCGTCCATCAATCGTAGGCTGGCGAGCCTGCAGCAGCTAAGCGCCGCTCCCCTCACCAAGCGCACGGCCAGTGGCACGCGTCTCACACCCGCCGGTTCCGCACTGCTGCCGTACGCCCGCGACGTGCGCGAGGCGCTGCGCAGCGCAGCCAGGTTGCTTGCGCCGGAGGGCACAGCGCCCCTCAGGGTGAAGCTCGGCCTGAGTCCTCACCTCCTCCCCCGACTGGCGGGAAGCCTGGCGAGCGCCCCGTTGGCGCCGGAACCCCTCGACATCGCCTATCTGGAAGGCGCCTCGGCGGAACTGCTGGCCGCGGTTCGGGCCGAACGCCTGGACGCCGCCCTCACACTCTGGGCGCCGGCCGGTACCGAACCGGGCCTGAACGCTCTAAGGTTGGGCTCCGACCGAGTGGTCATCGTAGCGCCAGCGGGAACCGGCTTCGTCACGGGCCGTAAGGCCAACGCCGCCGAGCTAAGGCGCAGCACACTGCTGCTTCCCGGCAACTCCCACATCTCGAGTAGGGGTAGGGCGCTGGCCCGAGAGCTCGGCACGCGTGCGGCGCAGGTGGTGGAGTTATCTGGTCCAGCCGCGGTCAGGTCCGCGGTGCTTGCCGGCAAAGGCGTGGGCGTCATGCTCGAGTCCTATGTGCAGGCGGAAACCACAGCAGCGTGGCTGGTGACGGCGCCCCTTGCCACCATCCAGAACGCCGAAGTGGCCTCGGATGCGAACGTGGGCGATCACCCGAGCGCCGACTCCGTACACATCTGGTTACTGATCAACGATTCGGTACCAGAAGAAGCCGCGCAGCGGCTGACCGAGTTGGTCTCCAGCTCGCTAGGAACGCCCGCAGATGGTTGACTTGCGTGTTCGGCACAACTATCACCTGGATTACAGGAACATGTAGTACATTCGGGGCATCACACTCGGTGAGTACGGTACCTGCCCTCGCGTGAACGTCGCGGGCTGAAGGTCCGTCGCTTGAGCCGTTCTGCGGCTCGCCAGGTGGGGGCGATGATGGTCGGTACATACTGGCGCTTCGTATCCGCAGCAGTGTTGATAGTTCTCGTGGCCGCAGCTTGTACCACGCCCAAGGATGGGGGCCGCGATCCCGAGTCGGGGCCCCAGCCACCCGTGCCCGTAGCGGTGATCGAGCTCCTACCCGGGAGCGGGACCGCCACCGCGCCTGTAACCGTTCAACTCGACGGCAGCGCCAGTACAGGTGAGATAGTCGCCTACACTTGGCACTTGGACGGCACGGAAATCTCCACGCAGATAACCTCCGAGCACGTGCTCAACGAACCGGGTGAGTTTACGTTCAGCCTCACCGTCACCGACGCAGGTGGCCGTAGCGCCACCACCACGGCCGCCTATCTGGTGCTCGCTACGGAAGAGGACGAGGACGGTGGGGGCGGCGAGCCCGAACCGGACCCAGACCCGGACCCGGTCGATCCGCCCACCGCGTCGATCCAGGCATCCCCCGGAAGCGGCTCTACCCCGGCCCCCATCACCGTCAGCTTCAGTGGCAGTGCGAGCACCGGTGCCATCGCCAGCTACGCCTGGTTCGTGGATGGCACACCCGCCGGCGCGGGCCAGACCATGCCCTACACGTTCACCGCGGCGGGCACGTTCACGATCCGCCTCGAAGTCACCGACGAACGGGACCGGCAGGACTCCGCGCAGCTCGAGTACGTGGTTCCCCGCGAGGTATTACCGGGTGAGAGCCACGAGCTCACGCCGGACGAGTTCGGTGGATTCCAAATAAGCATCGCACCCGCTGGCGCGTGGACCGCCACTACCGGTGCCGCGTGGCTGAACGTGGTTCCCAGTTCTGGCGCAGGCGGCGCTACCACGGTCGACGTGAGCGTCGACCCCGCCTTGTTGCCCATCTCCGGCGGTTCGTTCGATGCTTCGCTGGTGTTCACGGACACCGCCGGGAGCCGCACGGACACGGTCACCGTACTTCTACCCGAGCTAGGACCGCTGGCGCCCATCCACCAAGGTGGCCTCACAGCAGGATTCCCGCACTTCTTCTCCATCGACCCCACCAACGTAGGTGCACACGTGCTCAGGGTGCGGTTCCTGGTGGAGGGCAGCGGCGACGTGTCGGTGGCACCGAACCTGGACGGAACCTTGACCATCGACCCAGGTCGAGAGTTCGAGGAAGGGCTCGTGGTCAACTGCCCTGCCGGGAACGCGGATTTCGCGGGCACACTCCGGGCAGAGACCAACGACCCGAGGCGACCCAGTGTCAGCGTTCCCGTGAGCTTCGGCTGCGTGGAGGCGTCACCTGGAGACGGTTACAACATCACGCTAGTGTTCCAGCCAGGCACCTTCACGGCGGAGCAGCAAGCGATGATCAGGGCAGCTGCGGACCGCTGGGAGGGGTTGATAGCGGGCAACATACCGAACGCTACTACCTTGCCGCCCTACTACCGGGAGTCCTGCCTTCGATGGCAGAGTTGGAACGAGGCCATCGTTCCTCCCGAGCTGCGGAACGTGGGCTGGTTCGACGGACTCCTCGTGACGGTCACCGCTGCGCAGCCGGGCGAGACCGCCCTAGCTCTGGCGGGCCCCTGTTGGACCCCCAATCCCTTCCCCAACTTCGGCAGGATCTGGGTGAACATGAACCGACTCGACATGATGACGACCACGAACAGTCTGGAGACAGTGATGATCCATGAACTCGGTCATGTGTTGGGCATCGGAACGATCTGGCTCGACGAGCATAGGAACCTGATCAGGCCCATCCCGAACAACTGCGGGAACCCCTCTCTACCGAGCACCTTCGCTGGCCAGGCCGGCGTGTCCGAGTACCAGGCGTTGGGAGGCACCAACCAGCCTCCCCTCGACGAGCTTTGCCATCACTGGAGTGAAGAGCGCTTCCACACCGAGGCCCTCACGCCCTACATCACAATCGACCCAGGCGGTAACAACCACGATCCGCTGTCGCGCATGACCTTAGGCGCCCTCCAGGACCTCGGCTACCAGGTCAACTACTCCGCTGCCGATCCTTACACCCTGCCCGCTCCCGGCCTACAGCCGCACGCCCCCAGGGAGGGGGCCGAAACGTTCAGGTACGCCGATCCGCTGATATACATCGTCGACGAGCAGGGGAGGACGGACTAGCGCTGATCCGCCGTCCCCGAGAGCACGGAGGCCAGGTACGACTTGAGCGCGCCCTCTCCCCCGGCGAACGAGTATGCCCGCACCCCACCCTCACGCAGCTTCTCGGCCACCGCGCTGCTGCGCTGCCCCTGGGGGCAGAAGGCCACATAGGTGGCGTCCTGGTCGTAGCCCGCGGGCTCCACCACGCCAGCCGGCACCACCCGTACGTCCGGCCACTGCGGCCGCCAGCGTCGCATGGCCTCGCTGCGACAGTCGAGCAGCACCGCGCCCTGGGGCACCTCCGTCACCTGCAGCTCGCCGAAGGGCGAGTCCGTGGCCGGTGCGGGCGCGTCCTCCAGGTAACCCTCGCCCAGGCGCAGCGAGCGCAGCGGCAGGCGCGTGTCGCCCCGGCGCACGCGCTCCAGCTGCGCTTCAAGCGAGCCGCCCGCCATGCCCGACTCCTCGCGGGTCAGGCGCTCGGCGCGGCTGGAGGTAGCCGGCCGTACGGGCGTGATGTTGCACTCCTCGATGGCGTTGGCGGAGAGAGCCGCGGTGCCTATGCGCTCGGCTACGGCGATGATGTCGAGCTTGTCGAAACCTATGAGCGGGCGCAGCACGGGCCGCTGGGCCGCCTCGTCGATGGTGCGCAGGTTGGAGAGCGTCTGCGACGACACCTGGCCGATGGCCTCACCCGTGACGAGCGCGTCTATGCGCCGCCTTGAACGCTGGCGCGCCGCCTGGCGCGGGTCGGCGTCTACCCCTGAAGCCGCGCCCACCGCGCGCTCCTCCAGCGCGTCGGCCACGCCGTCCGCCGCCCGCACCATCAAGCGCTTCAAGGAGACCTGCCACAGGTTGGGCGTCACCACCTCGCGCATCTCGTCCATGGCGCCGCGCAGGTCCACCACGTGCGCCTCCGGCCTGGAGCCGGCGCCCCAGGCGTCGCTCAGGACCTTGGCCACGTTCAGGGCTATCTCCTCGGAGCGGTTGTCGCCCAGGCGGAAGTGCACGAAGTCCACCTCCACCCCGCGGCGCATGAGCTGCCATGCCGCCACGATGGAGTCGTAACCGCCGGAGAGCAGCGCCAGAGCGTTACCGCCCGTGCCTAGCGGCAGGCCGCCGGGACCCGCGTGGCGCTGGCTGAAGAACTGCGCGCGCCGGTCCGCCACTTCCACCTCCACCGTGATCTCGGGGTCGGTGAGGTCCACGATGGCCCCCTCGTTGAGGGCCGCGCCCAGCTTGCGCTCCACGTCCATGGAGCTGAAGGGGTGCCGGCCCGCGCGCTTGCAGCGCACGGCGTAGCGCTTGCCCTTCACGCGCTCCGCGAAGAGCTCGGCGCCGGTGCTGACGATGTCGTCAAGGGTAGCCGCGCTGCTGGCCTCCAGGAAGGAGAAGCTGCCCACGCCGAACACGCGCGAGAGGGCCTCGCGCGCCTCGTCCACGCCGGCGCTCTCGCCCTCCTTGCGGCTTATCTCGGCCACCACGCGGTTGGCCCTCACGCGCACGCGCGTCTCGAAACCGGCGCGCTGCAGGGCGTCCTTCACGGCAAGCCGCAGCTTCCGCAGGAACGAGTCGCGCGTCCGCGGCGCCTTGATAGTCACCTCGGCAGTGGGCCTTATCGTCACCAGTAGCGTTCCAGCGCTGTCGTCGGTTCGGTTCACGCGTTGCTCCCTCTACCCCCGCAGGGCCAACGCGGCCGGCAGGGCTTCCCCAGCATATAGAGGCTCATCCGGGGCGGACGTTGGCCACGCGGCTGCAGGGGGCTAGTCCGGCAGCCGCCTGCGACGAAGCGGCGCGGTCCGTACCCGGGCGGAGCTGGTTCGAGTTCGGGACCTAGTTCGTTGAGGCGGCCCGCGCCGCACCGGTCGGTGGCTCCAAGCAGCGCACCTCCGCCAGGTCGATGACCTTCACCTTCTGGGCGTCGGCCACGGAGTCGGCCACGGTGTCGGCCACACCTTCGGCTACCGCCAGCCAGGACCGCGCGTCCTCCCGGCGGGCGCTCAGGTAGATGATCTGCCGCCCGTCGGTCTCGGCCAACTCCAGCAGGCTGGCGGCCACCTCCCTGAAACGCGCGGAGTCGGCAGTGGTTAGCGCCTCATCCAGGAAGAACGGCAGCTTCACGCCGTCCCCTTCCGCCGAGGCGGCGTGGCTCACGCGCAGCGCCAGGAGCAGCTGAGCCCGCGTGCCGGTGGATAGTTGCTCGGGGACGAGCAGGCTGTCCTGCGCCACGTCGCGTGCCCGCAGTCGCTCGTGGCTCGGCGCCGTGGGGTCGAACTCGAGGGCGAACGCCCCGTGCGTGAAGCGCGAGAACCACGCCTGCGCGCGTTGCAGCAGCTCGGGTTGGCGCTTGACTTCGTGCTCCTGCTCGATGTCGTCCAGCAGCACCTCGAAGGCCACGTTCAGGTGGGCGCTGCGCAGCCGCTCCGCCACCTCACGCTCGGTGCGCTCTAGCAGCGCCCGAGCCGCCTCGAGGTCGCGGCCCGACTCCGCCTTGCTCACCTCCAGATCTAGAGCGCCGATGTCGCTGCTGATACGGTTCTGGACGTCTTT
This sequence comes from uncultured bacterium, assembly GCA_964467885.1. Taxonomy (GTDB): domain Bacteria; phylum Deinococcota; class Deinococci; order Deinococcales; family Trueperaceae; genus JAAYYF01. The sequence continues at coordinate 8,715 of CAYXUE010000070.1, forward strand.
GGCGGCCTTCGCCCGCGCCTTGCCCTCCTCCAGCGCCTGCGGCGACTCGGCATACGCCGCCTCGAGGATGTGGGGCGCGTCCGCCAGCGAGGCCCGGGCGTTACCCACCAGAGTCTCCAGAGACGCGATCTCCTTACGCGCGGCCAGGTACTCGGGGCGCTGGGCCAGCAGGGCGTGGAGGCGCGTTTCCACCTCGGACGCGGTGGGATCCAGCCCGCACCGCACCAGCAGCGCGTCGCGCTTCGCGGTAGCGGCCGCCTCGGCTTCTCCCGCCTCCCGCAGGTCCTTCTCCGCCTGCAGGGCATGCGCTCGAGCCTCGTCACGCGCGGCCACCGCATCGACGGCCCTGTCCGTCAGTACGCGTAGAGCGGCCGCAGCGGACACCTTCGAACCGCGCCACTCCCCTTCGTGCCACCGAGCTGGCCCGGTCAGCGGGTCGGTCAGTTCGAACGGCGTGCCGGCTAGCCCCTCCCGCACCCGGTGATAGAGCGCGTCCGCCCGCTCCTCGAGCTTGGCCCTGGCAGCATGCAGCGCCTGGAGCTTGGCGGTCAGGTCGTGCACCTGCTTGACGTCCCGCAGCCACGCGGTGAAGTCGGCACGCATGGCCTCAGGTCCGCTCCAGCTGTAACCGGTCGCACGCGCAAGGGAGGTGAGTCGCTCCTCCGCGGCGCGGACGCGCTCTCGGGCGTCGTCCAGCTCCCGCGCCAGATCGTTCGCCCGGGAGCGCTGCGCGGCTAGGCGTTCCGCTGCGGCCCGGCGCGTAGCAGCCTCGGCGTGGAGTTCGCCGAGCCGCTGGGCCACCTCGGTGTGGTGCCACTGGGCGGGTTCGCGGGCGCCCGTTCGGCCGTAGGCCACCTCGTAGGCCCTGTGGGCCGACACCGCTTCCGGGCTGACACCGCGGTCGCGGGAGGCCAACCACCAGACCAGGCCCGCGAGCAGGGCGATGACTCCGCCGGCTGCGGGCAGGTAGAGCGCTGGGCCGAGGCCTAGCGCGCGCTGCAACAGGTCGGTCGTGCCGCCAGTTCGCAGCGCCAGGACGGTGCTCACGAGGAAGAGCACGGCGGACAGCGCCAGAAGCAGTGACGGCCCCACCGGCGGACCCGAGCGCGCCATCGCCGCGGTGGCACGGGGCGGTTCGGCCAGCCAGCTGGCCAGGTTGGCCTGTGCGGTCGCCAGCTCTTCGTCCGTTAGTTGGGCGTCGCCGTCCGCCGGTTCGTCCGGTACTGCGGCCGCAGCGGCTTGCAGCTGCCGAAGTTCGGAGCCGACCGCATCCAGCCGCACCCCGGCGGCCAGCCGTTCGCCTAGAAGGTCCTCCGCCGTGTTCAGGGTTCCGGCGTCGAAGGCGGACTCGGCCGGATCCGGCAGCTGGCCTCCCAGGCGTTTCCATGGTCCGCTCCGCTCGGTCAGGCGCTCCGCCATGGCCAGCTGGTTGCTGGCTACCTGCTTCTCCAGGTCCTGCAGCTCGGCCGCCGCGGCCTGCAGCGAAGCTGCGGCGGCTCTGTCCAGGTCCACCTCGGCCATGCCGGTGTCGCGCAGCGCCGCCCGCGCGTCGGCCAGGGCACGCGACGCGGCCTCCCGCCGCTCCGCGGCTTTCGCGTGCTCCTCCCGGAGCGCGGCCAGTTCCTGGCCCTCGTGGCCCGTCAGGCGTTCGAGCACCTCCGGCATGGCTTCCAGGTTCGCCTTCGCGCGCTCGAGTTCCGCCAGGTGGCCATGTAGCGCGAGGGCCAGGTCGTACTTGTGTGCTTCCTGCGCTAACGCCTCGGCCCGCGCCCGCTCCTGCAGCAACTCGCCTCGCTTCGCCTGTCGCTCGCTCAGCAGGCGCCTTTCGCGCTCCAGCTTCTCCAGGCCCCGCTGCGCCTCGCGGAACGCGAACGACGCCCCGCGGTGGCCCTTCACGGTCGTGACCAGCGAGGTGCGGGCCTCCTTCAGGTCGTAGCCGCCCGTCATCTCGCGCCTCAAGAGGTCGCCGATGGTGGTGTCCGTCCGCCCGCTCCGCATGAGCGTCTCGATGGAGATGAGGTAGCTGTTCAGCAGGTGCTCGGGCGGCGTGGGTGGGGGGTCCACCTTAAGACCATCCCGCTCCCAGGTGATCGTGGCGCCCACGCGGCTGGCGCGGTACTTGACCTCCGCCCCGTCCGGCGTGCGCTGGCGGAACTCGGCCCGCACGTCCACGACGTCACCGGAGTGGACCTCGGAACTCCACAAGGCCCGGAGCGCACGGACCATGCTGCTCTTGCCCGAAGCGTTGGGACCCACCACTACCGTCACGCCGGGCGCTAGGTCGCTCACGTGGAACGGGGCGTCCACGCCGGGCAGGTGGGTGACCCGCAGTTCGACCAGTCTCACGCGGCGCCGCCCGAACCGCGCGCGCCGTCAGCCGGCGGCACCTGCGCCAGGAGCGCGTCCAGCGCCTTCAGTGCGGCGTCCTCGAGGAGGTCCACCACCTCGTCCTCCTCCGGCACCGGCAGCGCGCCGCCCCCGTAGTCGCTCCGCTTGTTCAGGTCGCCCATCTTCGGGATGGCCGCCGCCACCAACCGCTCCCGCAACGCGGAGCCCGGTTGCCGCAGCGCCACAATCCTCG
>CAYXUE010000071.1:0-11175 GCA_964467885.1 uncultured bacterium
GGATCCGCTCGGAAACGATTCCCCGCCAATGGCTTTCTACCAGCGGTAGTAACGCGCGAACCGAATTAACCTACATCCAGGGTGCCGATTGAGGAGGACTCGCTACAGAAATTCCGGCGCATGTCCGATTCAACCAGACCCCCCGCTGAGCGGCGCACGTTCGTGTTAGAAAATCCATACGCAGACGATATGGGCTGCGTTGTTAGACTCCCCGCCGTGAAGTCACTACAAGCTCCCCACTTATTTCGCGAGCTCTCACGGATGGCACCATGAAGCAACAGAGCGCATCGTCTTCGCTTGCCGGTAAGCGGATGAGGCTCGGCGGCCTAGATGCCATGAGAGCACTTGCAGTCATCGGCATGGTGTACATGCACGTGAGCCCCACTGGCTGGCTCGAGGCAGCTCCGTTCGTGGACAAACCAGCCGTTCTCGCCAGCTTCGAGCAGGCGATCGCGGGCCGCGCCATGAGCCTTTTCGTTCTGATGGCCGGCGTGTCGATCGCGCTGATGACCGGTGGGCATGCGCCGCACACTGGGTCACGGCTCGCCGTAGATCGGCGCAGAATCGCCATCCGGGCGGGAGTGCTCTTCCTCATCAGTCTGGTAGTAGACCAGTTGTCGGGGATGAGCCTCTCGATTCTGGCTCACTACTCGTTGTGGCTTCTGCTCCTGAGCCCTCTGCTGCGCCTGAGCCCTCGGACGCTCTTCTCCGCCGCCGCCATCGCGGCCGCGCTGACGCCGGTCTTCTCGTTCGTCGTGATGAACTACGGCCGCGAATGGGCGATCTCGCCGCTGAACTCGAACGGCTCCACCGCTTTCGGTTTGGCGCTGCTGGTGCGGCCTCAAGATTGGCTGGCGATGGTCAAGCAGCTTCTGGTGGGGGGCGGCTTCCAGACGCCTTACGCGATCCCCTTGCTACTCGCGGGCCTGGGGATAGGGCGTCTGAATCTTACGAGTGGGGCAGTCAGGTGGCGGCTTGCGCTCACGGGCGGGGCCCTGGTGATCGTAAGCTGGCTAGTCTCCCGCTTCGCCCTCGGGCCGCTTGGCGCGGAGCAGGCGTTTGCGGAGATGATGGCGGCCAATGGGCCATTCCTGCAGCCTTGGCAGTCTCTGCTTACATTGCCGCCACATCAGCTTTACGCGATGAGCATCCCGATGGCACCGTACATGCTGGGGATCGGACTGCTGATGCTGACGGGCTTGTTGGTCCTGCTTGACCAGGTGGCTTGGCAACGGATCCTGTTCCCAGTGACCGCCACCGGCCGCCTTGCTCTGACTTGGTACGCGGCACATCAGGTGTTCTTGCAACGCGCGGTAGAAGGTCCGCCGTACGCCTTCACGATCTTCGCGGGGATGATCGTGTTCGCGCTGATCTTCTCGCCATCTTGGCTGCGGTTGGTGTCACGAGGGCCACTCGAGTGGTTGATGCACCGAACTTCGGTGATGGTGATACCGCAGGAGAGGCGTCACGTTACCGAAACCGCAACGCGATGAGTTATCTAGTGCAGCGTGGCGTGGTCGCTTCAGGGCCATGGCGTCGGCAGCGGCCTAACCGCTAGTAACTCCAGGCCAGGACCGTTCGGGCCCGTCCTCATCACCCATTTAGCGTTGCGTGTTCCCGGGCACGCGACGCTACTCTTTGTCCAGGACCGTCGATGACAACCGGCTGCGCAACAGGCAACCGCACCGTCACCAGCAGACCGCCGGCGGTCCCGGGGCTGAGATCTAGGTCGCCATCGTGGGCTTGGCAGATGCTCTTGGCGATCGCCAGGCCAAGCCCCACGCCGGCGTGGCCGCTACGGATACGCCCTGGGCCGCGCTGGAACGGCTCTGTCAAGCTCGAAACGAGCTGCGGCGAGAGGACCGGGCCCGTGTTCTCCACCTTGAGCACGACGACCGCAGGCGCGGTTGTCGTGTCGACCCTCACGACACCTGTTCCGTCCAGGTTGTGGACGATGGCGTTGTGCATGAAGTTCATGATCATCTGCAACAGCAGAGCGTTCGAACCCAGAATAAGAGCAGCGTCGCCCGAGACCTGCACGTCCACGCCCCGCTCTTCCGCCAAAGGAAGGAGCGTCTCGGCCGCCTCCTCCACGAGGAGGGACAGGTCGACCTCCTCTCTGTAGAACGCTTGCTGGTCGCTGCGACTGAGGATGAGAAGCGCCTCGGTCAGGTCGATCGAACGCGCGTTGACCTCGAGGAGGCGCTCGATCAGTTGGTGGCGATCGTGTGTGGGATCGTTCCGGGCCACCTCTAGCAGTGTCTGCGTGATGGCCAGCGGTGTGCGGAGCTCATGTGAAGCGTTGGCGGCGAACCGCTGCTGCTGGGCAACGTGCGCCTCGAGACGAGCCAGCATGGCGTCGAAGGCGTCGGCGAGCTCGCGGAACTCGTCCATGCGGCCCTCCAGCTCGATCCGGTACGAGAGCGACCCTTTCGAGGCCATGCGCGTGGCCCTGGTTATCCGGTCCAGGGGAGCGAGCATTCGTCCTGCCAGTACCCAACCTCCAACGAGCCCGAACGCTAGCAGGGTTACGACCGCCCAGGCCGCCTTCGGGGCGAACGCGCGCACGAGGTCATCACGGCCAGGCATGAACCCGTTCGCGGTCATGGCCGCGTCAGGAGGCACGTACCGCAGCAGGAACACCCAAACCACTGCCAGCAGCAACGTGCCCGCCAACAGCAGGAACCCCGCGTAGCTAAGAGTCAGCTTCAGGCGAACGCTTAGACCTGGTCGCCTAGTCACTTTCCTCTTCCTGCCCGCCGACGTCGATGCAGTAACCGGCACCCGGTACGGTGGCTATCAGCCAGGGCTCGCCCAGCCTCTTACGCAACGATGAGATCGTGATCCGGACAGCGTTGGTGAACGGGTCGACGCTATCGTCCCACGCGCGTTCTAGAAGCTCATCAGCGCTGACGACCCCACCTTCGGCCGACATGAGGATCTCGAGCACCGCGAACTGCTTACGGGTCAGCGCGACCTGACGATCGTCACGAAATACCTCGCGCCTGAACGGATCCAGGCGGAGCCCCGCCATCTCGAGGACGGGCGGCCTTCTATAAGCGCGCCTGCGGTGAAGGGCCCGCAACCGAAGCACCAGCTCCTGGAGTTCGAACGGCTTGGTGAGGTAGTCGTCGGCCCCTATCCCGAACCCTGACGCCTTGTCCTCCAGCCGGTCCGCGGCGGTGAGCATCAGGATCGGCAGCCCACTCCCGGACTCGATGATGCTCTGGGCCACTTGGTCACCGGAAGGGCCGGGGATGTCACGGTCCAGAACAGCGATGTCGTACTCGTTGACGTGGAGCATCTCCAACGCGGTGTAACCGTCGCCGACGATGTCGGCCGCAATGGCTTCCAACCGGAGACCGTCGCGGATAGCCTCAGCCATGAACGGTTCGTCCTCAACAACCAGCACACGCACGCTCCCCATGCTAGGCGGCGAGGCACATCGTCGACCTATCGTGAACCACAAAGCCGCAGGCACCTCTCGACTGGGACGATGGGGTTTAGGGTGAATCGGCGTGGAAAGGTGGAGAGCGTTGAGCGCTCGCAGACGCGGTCGGGAACATTTCTCCGCCGGCAGTATTACCAGCGGTAATAGCGGCCAATTGTTTTGACACCGGGTCCCGTTGGGGACGCAGTGCCTCGGGTCACCTGCACCACTCGTTTCGAGCCGCGTCTTGCCAGTTGTTTTGACGAGGCTCAGAGTTGAGTCCGCCACGACGAGAGGTCGGGCCAAACGATCTCGCCTCCCCCTAGAACCGCTCCGTTAATCGAGTCCGTCGAGGAATGTGACGGAAGTGAACCGCTGGCTCGAGGCCGCATCAGGCCCGATGTGAACACTGAGGTAACCCACGAGGCCCATTGCATTGGCGCCGACCACCTCCCCCTCGAACCACACCTCGCCCCCTCTCACCACCACGGGCGGCCCACTGCGCAGAACGACGCGCCACACGGGACCCTCGGCCGAGGTGTGATCCAGCACTATAGAGCGCACCAACCCATCCTCCAAGGCGTGATGGAGGCTGAACTCCGGCCCGCCCGTGCGCGGCACCGGGCCCTCAGGCCGGTAGCCGACGGAAGCGTTCCTCAGTTGCAACGCGTCACCGAGTCTTGCGACTACCACCACGTCGCTAGGGGTAGAGATCGGCGCCTGCGCCCCCACCAACGTCAGTACCGCCATCAAGATCACGGTGATCGGCTTCGCCAGCATCCTTACCTTCATCTCAAGCCTCCTCTGCAACCTGCAAGCGAACTAGGCCTGCTCAGGGCGAGCGCGCTCCAGCCGGAGCTGGATCCAGACGACCAGCCCGAGCAGAAGCGCAGGCACGACGTAACGGACGGCGCTCGCAAGCCAGAACCACACCTCGGACTGGATCGACGCTAGTTCACCCGGCCTGTCAAGCGCCTCACCGACAATCAAGAAAGCGTTGACCAGGAGATAGTTGACGCCAAGCTGCCAACCCACGAACACGAGCGCGGCCAGCACCAACCCGAGCCACTTCAGCCTCGCCAAGCGGCCAACGGCCCGGTCCACGACCGCCGGTGAGGCGCCCGATCGCCTCACGAGGAAGGCCACACCAGTAACAACGACCAGCATCGCGAGCGGCACCACGTGCAGGCGGAGTCCGGCGGCGAGCCCAACCAGGCCTGGCACCCGCGCCAGGCCGGCTATCAGAAAATACAGGAGCGGCTGCACCAACGGCACGAGCAGCATGTACGCCAGGACCCCCAGCACGGCCCACTGCGCCCGCACCTCCCACCCCATGTTCGGCCGTACCTTGGCGAACTCACGCGTAAGGGCATCGGGCGTACCCACCCGGTGCGCAGCCAACCAGAACGCCTCATAGGGCCGCAGATGCTCACGCAGGTCGGCCTCCACCAGCTCGAGGTGGTCCTCCAACTCGTCGACCTCGCTGACCGTCAACCCGCCGCGGCTCAGGATCGAGGTGCGCCACTCACGAACAGCGGCGTCCCGCTGGAAGCTCACGCCGGCCCCCATGCGTTCCGTAGCGTCGTGTCGACGGCCTCCCAGGCCGCGCGCTCAGCCGCCAGCGCCTCCATACCCTTGCGCGTGAGAGCGTAGTACTTGCGGCGCTTCTTCGTCTCCGCCACCCGCCAGCTCGACTCGATCAGGCCCTCGCGCTCAAGGCGATGCAACACCGGATAGAGCATCCCCTCCTGCCACGCGAGGGCGCCACCGGAGAGGCGCTCCACCTCCCGCAAAAGCGCGTAACCGTAGTTCTCACCCCGCGCCAGCACCGCCAACACCAACGGACGCGACGAGGCGGCGACCAGGTCCTTCGACGGCACGAGCTCCGACATGATGCCAACCTTACATAGAAGTGTTAGGTATGGTCAAGGCCGGCGACGCGATGGGATTTCCTTGGACGCCAGCAGAAACTATTTACCAGCGGTAGTAGCGGTCAATTGTTTTGACACCGGTTAGCGACGGGGACACAGTTTCTGTCGCCCGGTGATCCATTCTTGCTGCACCGCGTTCAGCCAATTGTTTTGACGCGTTCGATCCAACACTTTCGGTTTAGCTAGGCCCCGAATCTCGTAGTGGCAAACCCAGATAACAACGGACCTACCCCAACTTCCGCCGCTCACAAGCTAGGCGCCTACGTACCCGTAACAGACCTTGCTGCCGAATGAAACTCGCGGGTCCGAACCGCAGGCTCGAACCTGCCACCCTGCAACGCACGCACAATCCGGTCTGCCTCCGAGAGGGCGAGTTCATACTGCGCGCTTGTCACCACATCCGCCGCGAGAGCCGCCTCGAGCTCCGCTGCGTCGAGGAGTTCCACCGACCCGCCCGGAGTAGCGACCACGTCCAGGAACAGGTCGGCGTAGACCGGGAAACCGTCGTCGCCCATCCACCAGTCCTCCACCACGTCGACGTACCAGTGCACCGGCTCCCCGGCCGCGTCACAGTGCGCCGTCACCACATGACGCGCACCCTCGTGCAGGACGAACAGCCACGCGAAGCCGTCATCAAGGATCTTCACGCGCTCGCCCGCGCACGCGACCCACAGCGGCTCCACCACCTCATGGGCCTCCAGCAGCACCAGCACCGCGTCCCCATAGCTCACCACGCGCGAGCTACAACGCCGCAGGCGCCACCAACCCTGCCGGTTCGTGCTCCAGCGCTTCAGGCCACCGATCCGGCAATGCCCCACTAGGCCACGCGTTAACGACCCGGACCCAACCACTACGCTGGGCGCGGCTTGCGGCGGTGATAGAACGCCATCCCGGTCTCGAAGCCCAGGGCCTCGAAGAACGCCTCGTTACCAGGCTGCACCCCAAAGCCCAGGGAGGTCGGGCTCGCCTCCCACACGAGCCGCATGAGCTGGGCCCCAACGCCCATCCGCCGGCAATCCGGATCGACCAGGATCTCGGGCACGGTGCTGAACAGGTAGCCGTCACTCAGCAACCGAGCGCACCCCACCAGGCGGCTAGCGTGCCAAGCAGTGAAGTTGGTCGTCGCCGCCAGCGCCTGCTCTACCAGCGCCTCGTCGTACTGGCCGGGCCACACCCGCGCTACGAGCACCAGGAACTCCGTCGCACCAAGCGGCCGTTCAGAGCCGATGTACTCAACCGCTTTCTCCATTCACCGGTACGATAGCAGGACGCCCCCAAGCCTAGGGACCGCCTAACGGCCCGGACTCAAGACCGAGTCCTAATTAGCAGTTGCACATCAGTAACGCGAGGAGGCCCATGACCGCACGACCACCCCCCGACTACCTAATCGCCACCGTGCCCGGTTACTCCCCCACCATCGGCCGGCTCGTCAGCATGCTCGCCTACGTACGCGCCACCACCCTCGAGGCCGTCGAGGGCCTCACCCAGCCCGACCTCGATCACCTGCTGGATGACGACGCCAACAGCATCGCCATGCTCCTCGAGCACATCCCCAGCGTGGAGGAGTACTACCAGCGCAACAGCCTCGGCCTCACCACTCCAGCCGCCGCCAGCGAGCGCACCCGCCTGGGCGCGAGACTCGGAGACGAAGCTCGTGAGCGCGTCCGCGGCCAACCCCTCGACTACTACCTAGAGCGCATGCACAACGTACGCACCCGCACCCTGGAAGCGCTCGCCCAGCGCGACGACACCTGGCTCGACGAGATCCACCCCTTCGGCAACGCCAAGCACGCCAACAACCACTGGAAGTGGTTCCACGTCCTCGAGGACGAGCTCTCGCACCGCGGGCAGATCCTGCTCATCAGAAAGCGCCTGCCTGACCGCGGCACCGACCGCGTGGCGGCGGGCTGAGCGCACCTGGGCCTCAAGCACCTGGCGCCACCCGCTCACTCCGGCGACGACCGTTAGACGCCGCCGTCCGCGCGTGAGCCACGCACGCGCAACGCCTACCAGTCAGACTGCCGGATCCTCGGGTCCATCAAGATCGCGTACAGGTAGGACGGGCCCTGCAGGCTCTGCAACGGCACCGTGTTCTCGAGCGGGACCATCCCCAACGCCCGCTCGAAGTCGGAGCGCGGCAGGACACGGTTCGTCCGGTCGGGAATCAGCGAGCGGCCCCGCACCTCGTAAGTGAACTCGCCGCCACGACGCTGCCTGAACGTCTGCCCCGCCGCCATCTCGATGCGGCGCCACACCTCGTCGACGCCCACGCGCGGCCTGGCGTCGGGCCCAGAGGCTCGAGCGCCCGACGAGCAACTCACGCCTGCTCCGGCGTGGCACGGCTGTAGCGCTTCAGGAAGTACGCCACCTCCGCCACCTCCTTGGCACTCAGCACCGCCGGCTCGCGCTTAAGGAACGGCCCGAACGCCTTCGGCTCCAGCACCCACACGCGCGAGCGCTTGCCCGCCTCCGTCCGCTCCACGAACCAGCCTGGGAACAACAGCACCGGCCGCACGGCGTAGTCGCGGCCCAGCGCCTCCTGCAAGAGGCGCCTCACCCAAGTGGCCGCCGCCTGCACCTGCACCAGCGGATCGCGCGGAGGCACATAGCCGCCCAAGCTCACCCGCTCGCCGTCAAACACCACCCGCTCGTCACGGTCGGCGGGCTTAGAGATGGTCTTCGTCTCCAGCACGAACACCCCCTGCGGACCCACCACCACGTGGTCGACGTTGAAGCCCTCCCCCACCAGGTCATGCAGCGCCCGCACACCGTCCTCGCGCAGCGTCTCCAAGTACTCCGCCACCGCTCGCTCCCCCGCCTGCGCCTGCTTCAAGCGCCGCGCCTGCGCTCGCGCGCGCCTTAGGCGCGGCATCGCGTAGGCGAGGATGCCGACCAGGTAGACAAGAGACACGAAGAACAGCATCTGCGGCGGCACGCCCAACCACCACTGCAGCCCCGCCGCCAGTGTCATCGCAACCGCGATGGCCACCAGCACCAAGTTGTCGCCCAGCGCCCCCTCGCGCAGCCGCTCGAGTTCCTCGGCAACCGACTGCCCCGGCAGGCGCACGGGCGGCGCCTTTAAGGGCGACCGCTTCTCAGTTTTTCGCACACCACCAGCATAGGAAAGCGAAACGCGGTATGACGGAGCATCCCACGTTGAGAGAGACACTAGAGCGCTTGGAACCATGCTGCTCAAGACGTAAGACGTGGCCCTGCTTGCGCGACGCCCCGACCTTGGTCAAATGCAGTCTCGAAAGGTCAGAAACATTATCCCGCCGGTGGTTTCACCAGCGGTAGTAGTTACCTATTGTTTTCTCAGCGAATCGCGTGTAGGACGGCCTTTCTCTTCCCGCCAAAGGTGCGGGTATTCAGACCATTTTCCGAATTGTTTTCTTTTCGGCGCCCAGTAGTTTTCTCCGCCGGCTGCTGCCGCGAGACCAGGTGGGCCCGAAGGCGAAAGCTCGCGACAGGGACCGAGGCGAAGAGCCGGCTCATGGCGCCATGAAAGCACGAGCGAGCCTATCGCTGAAGCGACTACCAAGTACTTGACCGTGGCACCAGACGCTCGGCACTCTAGTAGCTGGCGCCATCCGAACGTCGCGTACTGTTACCCATTTACCCGACTATCGGCCAGAACGACTTGAAGTTGCGCCCGCGCCGCTGCCGGCCAACCTGGGAGCGCGCCACTCCCTATGCTTTCTCCACCGACCCGGAAACGCTCGCCTCCCCACTACCACTAACGAACCTAAGGACCACAAGCTGGTAAACGAGGATCGCCGCCACAAGCGACGCCGTTGCCGGGACGATGAACATACCGGGCGGCGAGAGATAGGTCGCAACGAGGCCATACGCCATGATCGAAACGCTGATCGCCCCCGCGTTCGCCAACCCATAAAGACCGAAGATCGTCCCCGCCGAACCGATCACCCGGCTCAGGCGCTGCAGCACCGTCGGGAACGTCACCGTCAGAGCGGGCGTAGCCACACCCAGCAGCAACACCCCCACCGTCGCCTCCAACCTCGACCCCGCAAGCACCAATCCCGCGAACGCAAGTGCCCTGACGACGTAACCCCCGGAGATCACCCGGCGCATAGCCACCGACCGCGCACTCAAGCTGGCCACCAGCAGGCTGCCCGCCACCACCCCCAAGCCGTAAGCCGCCTGCATGAACGCGTACAGTCCAGACTCCGGCGCGATCTGCTCAGCCAGGATGGGGCTGCCCACGATCCAAGCCCCGACCAGCAACACGTTGCTGCCGGCCACGAAGCCGAGACTCGCGCTCAGGCGCGGGTCCTTCAGCACCTGAGGCGCCTGATCCAAGCTGCGACCGGAGCGCCTGGCGCCGTCCCGCGAGCGCTCAGCCGGCGGCGTAGGCAGGCCCAGCAGCAACACCCACGAAACCGCGTAGAACAGCCCACTCGACAGGAACACCAGCGCCGGGTCGTCGAGCGCGAAGAACACCGCCGCCACCAGACCACCCAAGGGCAGACGCAGGTTCGAAACGATCGTGCTCAGCGCGTTGGCGTGCGCCAACGTGTCGTCCGGCACGCCCGAACCGAGCCAAGCGAACCGCGCTGGCACGTACATGCGCGTCAGCAACCCCAACACCAGCGACACCACCACGATCACCGCCGCCGGCGGGAAACCCGCCAACCACACGAACCCGCCCAACGCCACCGCCAGCACCGACCTGGCGACGTCGACCCCCACCATCACCCGCTTCGGCGACGCCAGGTCGCTGACCAGCCCCGCGAAAGGACTGACCAACGCCGGCAGGAACGCCGAAGCCGCCACCACCGCCGTCACGAACGGCGACTCGGTCACGCGCAGCGTGAACCAGATCGCGCCCAGCTCGAAGACCGCCGCCCCCACCAGCGTGAGCAACTGACTGGCGAAGTAGAGGCCTGCGCCGCGCGCCGACAGCAACCGCGCGTACGGAGCGAAATCCTGCAGCAACCCAGCCTTCAAGACCAACCCCCCGCCTGGCCCCGGCCCCGCCACCGCGGCCGCCGAACCGGCATCCGGCCACGCAAACCCGCCTCCCAGCCCCGCAGCGAGCGAGCCGCACCAAGCACTTCGGACATACCCGTAAGACTACAGCGCTAAGCCTTACCGATACGCCCTACCCATGCTGCCCCCCCTTGCCCACAAACCGTCGGTACTTCGTGCTAAGGTACCTACACTACATGGAAGTCCCCTACGACGAGCAGACTCCCGCCACCCGCCTCGAACGGCTCTTCAGGAAGCACCACGGCTACCTGCGGCGTCAGCAGGTGGTGGACGCCGGCATCGACCCGCACCTGCTCTCGGCCTGGGTGGAGCAAGGCCGCGCCGAACGCGTCCAGCGCGGCGTCTACCGCGACGCTAGCGCCCCAGCCATGACCGACCAAACTTACGTCGAGCTGGCGCTCCGCATCCCCAAAGGCGTCATCTGCCTTCGCAGCGCCCTCTCCTTCCACGAGCTCAGCACGGTAGTACCAGGAGAGATCGACCTAGCCATCCCCAACAAGGCACGCACACCCCCCATCGACTACCCGCCTGTGCGCTTCTACTACTTCACCGAACGCGTCTACCGCTACGGCATCGAAGAGCACCCCGCCGGCCCTACAGCCCTCAAGGTCCACTCCCCTGAGAAGACCCTCGCCGACATCCTCTACTACCGCAACGAACTCGGCAACGACCTCTTCCTGGAAGGCCTCCAGACATACATGCGCAGATCGAAGCCTAGACCCAACCCCGCCAAGGTGATGGAGGCGGCGCGCGTACGCCGCGTGCACGGCCAGATGCGCACCTACCTCGAGGCGCTCATATGAA
>CAYXUE010000072.1:0-1425 GCA_964467885.1 uncultured bacterium
AGATCATCGTCACCTGCCAGGACGGCAAGTCGCAGATCAAGAACAAGGAGCGCGCGCTCACGGTTCTGCGCTCCCGCCTGCTCGAACGCGAGCGCGCCAAGGCGGCCGACGCCGCGCGCGAAGCGAGGCTCGTACAGATCGGCACGGGCGAGCGCTCGGAGCGTATCCGCACCTACAACTTCCCTCAGTCGCGCATCACCGACCACCGCATCGGCTACACCACGCGCGAGCTGTCGAGCGTGCTCGGCGGAGATCTGGACGAACTGACCGGCGCGCTGCAGGCCGAAGAGCTCTCGCGCTTGGCGCTGGAAGCCGCCCAGTCGTCGCCCGCCGCGGCCTCGCCGTCCCGTGGCGCGGCGTGAGTTCGTCGTTGCCGCGGCCATACTCCTCGACCCCTCCGGTCGAGTACTGCTCGTAGGCAACGACTGGCAAGGCCATGGGCGGGTGCGTTACACGCTGCCTGGCGGCATGGTGGAGCGCGGGGAGTCTACCCTGGACGCCCTGGTGCGCGAGGTGTGGGAGGAGACGGGCCTGGAGGTCACGGAGATCTCGCATCTGGCCTACGCCGTGCACGTGGAGGATAGGCGGCGCAACGACCGGGCGGTCTCGTTCGCCTTCGTGGCGCACTACCAGGGCCTGCTGAACCCGCGCGATCCGGACGGCTTCATCGTGGAAGCCCGCTTCTTCCCCGTGGAGGAAGTGGCCAGCACCGTGCCCATCCCGCCCTTGCGCGACCCGCTGGTCAACTACCTCAAGGACCGCGTGCCTGGCCGTTTCTACTCGTACGCCGGCTGGGACGGACGCGGACACCGCCGCGTCTGACCCGCATGAGCTCGCCGCCACTGCCGCCGCCGCTACCGGCGGAGTTCTACGCCCGCTCCGCCGACCTGGTGGCGACCGAACTGCTGGGCAAGACGCTGGTGGTGCAGCGGCACGGTGAGCGGCGCGCCGGCCGCATCGTCGAGACGGAGGCGTACCTGGGCGAGGCGGACCTGGCCTGCCACGCCTCGAAGGGCCACACGCCGCGGACCGCCACCCTTTACGGCCCGCCGGGCACGGCGTACGTGTACCTCATCTACGGCATGCACGAGCTGTTCAACGCGGTCTGCCAACCCGCGGGCGTGCCGCACGCCGTTCTGGTACGCGCGGTGGAGCTGCTGGAGGCGCCCGCCGACGCGCGGGGCGATGGCCCGGGCCGCCTGACGCGCGCGCTAGGCATCACGCGGGCCGACAACGCGGCGGCCCTCGTGGCGCCGCCCGTCAGCATCCACGAGGGTCCGGCCGTCACGGACGTGATCGTCACGCCCCGCGTAGGCGTGGCTTACTCGGGCCTCTGGGCGGACGCCCCGTTACGCTTCCTCGATGGCAGCAGCGATGGCGTCTCGCGGCCGCCCGCCACCAACGTGGGTAGCGGGCGCTGACCGG
>CAYXUE010000072.1:1525-11095 GCA_964467885.1 uncultured bacterium
GCGGGCTCTTCCTCGCCGAACTCCTCGCGCGGGGTCGTGCTCCTGTCCCGCACACCCTCCACGTACGGCTCCACGTGCACCGTGGTGACCAGGTCCTCGAGCTCGGCGTGCATCTGGTCCTCCAGCCGCACCACCAGAGAGTGGGCCTCGGCCACGCTCATCTCGGGCCTGACGAAGACGTCCACCTCGGCGAAGCGCGCACGGCCGCTGCGCCGGGTGCGCAGGCGGTGGTAGCCGAGGATGCCCGGCGTGCCCTCCAGGATCTGCAGGAGGATGGCCTCCTCCTCGTCCGGCAGACGCTCGTCCAACAGGTTGGAGATCGAGCTGCGCATGACGGCCACGCCTACCCGCACGATGTTGGCCGCCACCAGTAGAGCTATCAGCGGGTCGAGCACGTACCAGCCCGTAGCTCCCACCAGGAGAACGCCCGCTATGACCCCGACCGAGGTATAGACGTCCGTAAGCAGGTGATGCGCGTTCGCTTCCAGGGCCGCCGAGCGCTCGCGTTGCGCGATGCGGAACAGCAGCAGCGCCAACCCACCGTTCACGGCCGTGGCGATAAGCGCCACGACCACCCCGAGGGTCACGTTGTGCAGCGGTTGAGGCTCGAGGAGGCGCTGCACGGCGGACCAGACGATCAGGCCTGCGGCCACCATGATCAGGGCGGCCTCCAGCACGGCGGAAAGGTACTCGGCCTTGGTGTGACCGTAAGGGTGCTCGTAGTCGGGCGGAGCGCGCGAGACGTAGAGGGCCAGGAGCAGCACCCCGGCGGCCACCAGGTTGACCAGCGACTCCGCAGCGTCCGACAGGAAGCCCACCGAGCCCGTTACGAAGTAGGCCACGCCCTTCAGCGCCAGGATGGCCACGGCGCCCACGAGGCTCAGCCACGCCGCCCGCATGGGCACGTGGCTAGCCGGCTGGCTCGGCCTGGCGCTGTTCGGAGCCGCCTTCACGTCGCTCTCAGTCGTCACGAGCGGGCCTCGGTCGGCCTGGGCTCACCGGGTCACCACTGTTCAGCCCTGCTCAGTCCAGCGAGCTCTCGTCGAGGTCATCATCGTTCAGGTCCTCCGCGACTCCCTCGACCTCGACCCACTCGCCGGGCTCCAACTCGCCACGCTCCATCTTCTCGAGCAGCTCGTCCAGCTCCTCGCCTTCGAAGTCCGTGACGGTCTCCTCTATCAGCTTCATGGCGCGGCCCGCGTCCTTCTCCGGCACCAGCACGTAGGTGGTCGACGCCGTCACCGAGCCCAGATGGGAGAACACGTCCGCCAGCATCTCGGCGCCCCGCACCGCCACCACGAAGCCCTCCTCCTCCAGGATGGCAGCCACCATCTCGGCCAAGGGCATGGCCGGGGCAACGTCCACGATCGTCCAGTTGTCACC
Organism: uncultured bacterium; assembly: GCA_964467885.1. Taxonomy (GTDB): domain Bacteria; phylum Deinococcota; class Deinococci; order Deinococcales; family Trueperaceae; genus JAAYYF01. Next base: position 2,909 of record CAYXUE010000072.1, read on the forward strand.
GTTCATCACCAGGCTCTCGCCCTTCATACGGCACTCCTCGCTCCGGGCCAGCCTGGCCCTGCGGACGGTCGCAAGCTGCTCCTAGGCGCCCGTCCGCGATCCGAATACCCGATGATACGAAGTTTCTCGTACGCGCCAGGCGCATGCTCCTATACTCAAGGCCGATCATGAGCGAAGCGGCCGACGTGCAGGCCACCACCCCTTGGCAAGCCACCATGTGGACCTGCTCCATGTGCGGGCAGTGCAACCTGACCGGCGAACAGTGCCAGGCTTGCGGGGTGGCCAGGCGCTTCCTGGACGACCCGCCTCTGGACGTGCCCTTCACCCCACGGTTCACCGCCCTACCGAGCTTCTGGATAGGCCTCATGTGGGGCGTGGCGGCACTGGCCGGGGGCTACGCGCTCCTCGACCCTTCACTCAGAGCCTCCATCGGGCCGACCTTCCTGCTTCTGGAAGTGGCCGCGGCGGGAGCGGCTGCCGTCTCGTCCCTCTTCACCGCCGCCTGGGAGCGCATCTTCAACCAGGTCGAGTTGCACGTGCCGCCGCACGCGCAGGCGGGCTCGAGCTTCCAGGTGCGCCTGGAGCTGGTGCCCTACTCGGTGGTGGAGAACGTGAGCGTGAGCATCGGCTTCAGCGACCGCTTCTACGACAAGCGGGGCAAGGAGCTGGAGCTCAGGACCAAGCAGCTGGAGCGCGCCACCGTCCTGACTCGCGGCCGCCTGCCCGGCCGGAGGAGGACCCAACTCGGCGCCGAGTTCGTGGCGCCCTTCCCCATCACCAAGCACACGCACGCCCAGGCCGACATCAACGCCGACATCCTGGGTTTCCTGGCCATGTTCGTGCCCGCGCTCAAGTTCGCGGCGCGGAACGTGCGCGAGCACGGCGGCTACTACGTGGAGGCGCGCGTGCGGGTGGGCTGGCTCTCGCGCCGCTACCACAAGCGGGTCATCACCTACGCCTTGGGACCGCAGGTCCGCGTGGGTTGAGCCTTGGGGCCTGGCTCACTCCTCCGCGCTCTCCTGCTCCGGCCGCCACAGGTACCTCCCTAGATCGACCTTCCTGTCCGTCACCACCACGCCCTCCGACTCCAGTAGGGCCACCTGCAGCTCGCCGCTGCCCACCTTGAAGGTGGAGATGCCGCCCTCGGCGTTGATGACCCGGTGCCAGGGCACGTCCGTCTCGTCGTGCCGCAGACCGTAGAGCACCCCGCCCACCTGGCGGGCCGCCCGGGGATGGCCGGCCAGCAACGAGACCGTGCCGTACGTGGTCACGCGGCCTTCGGGGATGCGCCGCACCACGGCCAGCACCCGCTCGCGGAAGGGGGCCAGTTCCGACGTGGCGGTTAGGTCCGTGGCCTGCCCCCTGGGGCCACTCGCGTTCAGCTGGTCCTTACGGCGGGTCATGCTCGATGGTAGCCCCTGCACCAGGCAGCGCGCCGGACGGAACGCGGTAACCTGACGCGGGAGCGACCTTGCAAGAACTCGTCATCCGCCTAGCCAGTTACCTCTTCCTCGCCGGCATAGTGCTGGTCTTCGCCTCCATCGTCCCGCAGGTGCGCAGGTTCTGGCCGCGCGGCTTCATGATCGGCTTCCTCCTCTCGGTGGGCAGCGTCTTCCTGGTGCTCGTGGCGGCGCTGCTGCTGGACTGACCGGCATGCCCGCTACCGAGCCCGACGGGCTTAGGCCGACCGCACCGACCCGCGACCTGGCCGTCAGCGTCTTCGTGGTGTGGCGCCGCCGGGTGCTGCTGCACGAGCACCGGCGCCTGGGGGTCTGGCTGCCACCCGGCGGTCATGTGGAGCCAGACGAGCTGCCGGACGACGCCGCCGTACGCGAGGTCCTCGAGGAGGCCGGTGTGCGCGTGACGCTGGTGGGCGAGCCCCCGATAGCAGCACCCGGACCGCGGCAGCTGACGCGCCCGCGCGGGGTGCAGCTGGAGACGATCCACGAGGGCCACGAGCATGTGGACCTGATCTACTGGGCCCGGCCCGTGGAGCCGTACGACGGCTCGCTGGTAAGCGAATCCACCCCGTTCGGCTGGTACGACCACGAAGGGGCGGCGCGCCTGCCGCTCACGCCGGAGATGCGGGCCTGGGTGGCGCTGGCCTTGGCCGAGCTCGGCTGAGGTCGCGTGCCGTCCGAACACGCGGGAACCACGCGCGCCCGGATGCAAACCAGGACGTGACGCGCTCTGCTGTAACCGGGTATACTCCTGCCTGCACCCGCCTGGGCGCAACCGCCCCCTGTAGCGTGTGCACCAGGTGATCGTCGGGGCGTAGCGCAGTCTGGTAGCGCACCTGGTTTGGGACCAGGGGGTCGCTGGTTCGAATCCGGCCGCCCCGACCACAACGTGCGGGAGTAGCTCAGTTGGTAGAGCGACAGCCTTCCAAGCTGTAAGTCGCGGGTTCGAATCCCGTCTCCCGCTCCACTCTTCTCGTGAACTCGTCAGGCATGCACCAGTAGCTCAGTGGATAGAGCAGCCGCCTTCTAAGCGGTAGGTCGAGGGTTCGAATCCTTCCTGGTGCACCACGCACCTTGGCTCACCGCTGGGGCGGTGGTGGTTCGATAGGTGGTTCGAGCGTTCGGCAGCCTCAGGCCTGTACATGTGGACGCGGGGTGCGGTACACTTTCGTCTGGTCTCGCTGCAGCCTTGGGCTACTCTCGAGACCGGTTCGCGCGGTGGATGTAGCTCAGTAGGTTAGAGCACCGGATTGTGGTTCCGGGGGTCGAGGGTTCAAATCCCTTCATCCACCCCAATGATTACGGGCTCTGCCCCGTGCGCTGAGGGCGGGCCGCCTGGCCCGCCCTTCAAGCGCGGAAGGGCGCCCTTCAGGCGAGGATGGCGGAATTGGTAGACGCGCTAGACTTAGGATCTAGTGGCCTAGCCGTGCGGGTTCAAGTCCCGCTCCTCGCACCACGGAAGCGGCAAGCCCCGGCTTGCCGCTCACTTTTGCGACCTTGCCCGTAGCGGTTCCGTACCGCGACCCACACCGCCTCTCGGTGCAACGCCGCCCCCACAAGGAGAACGATGGAAGCCCAACTAGTCGAGAAGAAGGCGGTCGCCGCCACCGTGAACATCAAGATCCCAGCCGCGGACGTGGACAAGGCCTTCGAGCAGGTGCTCGGCAGGCTCTCCCGTCAGGTGAAGGTGCCGGGCTTCCGTCCGGGCAAGGTGCCTGTCGGGGTGCTGGAGCGGCGGATCGGCGCCGAGGCGCTGGGCACCGAGGTGCGCGACAGCCTGGTCGACGAGGCCTACCCCCAGGCCATGCGCGAGCTGGAGCTAGTGCCCGTGGACGCTCACTTCCACGCCGACACGCCCGTGCGCGGCCAGGAGTTCGAGATCGTGGTGCACGCCGAACTCTTCCCCGACGTGAAGCTGCCCGAGCTGAGCAGCATCACCATAGAAGCGCGCAGGCAGGAGATCGGCGAGGAGCAGATCAACGAGACCATCGAGCAGATAAGGCGCGAGAACAGCACCCTGGTGCCGGTGGACCGGCCCGTGGAGGAGACCGACTGGGTGCTGCTCGAGAGCCTGCCCAAGGAGGGCGAGGAGCAGGACGACGACGCCGGCTCCAGCTTCCCCGTCGACCTGGAGCGTGCCGGCGACGAGCTGAAGGGCCAGCTGATCGGCAAGTCGATGGGCGACGAGGTGGACATCCAGCTCACCGACACGGCAGTGAACGACGACGAGGGCAACCCCGTCATCCGCACCGTGCCCATGAAGGTGGCCGACGTCAAGGCCAAGGAGCTACCTGAACCGGGCGATGAGTTCGCCACGCAGCTGGGTCTGGACAGCTGGGACGAAGTGCTGGAGCGCGTGAAGGCCAGCCTGGAGGACCAGGCGCGCCGGGCGGGTTTCGACGCGCAGCAGACCGAACTCACCGACAAGCTCATCGAGGGCTCCGAGCTGGAGCTGCCTCCCACACTGGTGAACCGCCGCAAGCGCAGCCTCCTGCAGGACCTGGCCGCCGACCTGCAGCAGCAGGGCATGACCTTCGAGGCGTACCTCAAGCGACTGGAGGAACGCGGCTCCACCGAGGAGTTCGAGGCCGAGCTTGACGAGGCGGCGCAGAAGGGCGTGAAGCGCGATCTGGTGCTCGAGCAGCTCATGGAGGAGCGCGGCACGGAACTCTCCGACGCGGAGTTCATGGCCGCGGCCAAGCACCTGGCGCAGCAGCGCGGCCAGGACGTGGGCCGCATGCTGGCCGAGCTGGGCGAGGAGTGGGAGCACAACTACCGCTTCCTCCTGCGGCGCGACAAGACCGTGCGTGAGGTCCTGGCCGAGCTGACGGGCGAGAGTTCCGTGGGCTTCGACGCCGACGTCATCGAGGAGGCCGCGGACGCCGCCATGGGAGCGGATGACGACGAGGACGACCACCACCATCACGAGCACGACGGACACGACCACGACTGACGCCTGACCGGACCGAGGAGCTGGGTGGAGTAACCGAACCGAGCTCCACGCTTCTCCGCCCCGGTCACCCGGCGGGCAGCCGAGCCGGCATAAGCTGAAGACCAGGGCGCCCCACCGCAACCACCAGCGGTGGGGCGCCCTGCATGACCGCGTTCTGGGCGGTAGCCGAGTTCCACCGGAGCGGGCGCCGGTGGATGCTACGCTTGAACGTAATATGCCTCTAGTACCGTACGTCATCGAGCAGACGGGCCGCGGCGAACGCACCTACGACGTCTACAGCCGCCTGCTGAAAGAGCGCATCATCTTCCTCGGCTCCCCCATCGACTCGGAGGTGGCCAACGTGGTCACCGCGCAGCTCCTGCTGCTGGACTCGCAGTCCAGCGAACAACCCATCAACCTGTTCATCAACAGCCCGGGCGGCGAGGTCTACGCCGGGCTGGCCATCTACGACGTCATGCAGTACATCAACGCCCCGGTGCACACCAACTGCGTCGGGATAGCCATGTCCATGGCGTCGGTCATCCTCATGGCCGGCACGGAGGGCAACCGCGTGGCGCTGCCGCACTCGCGCATCATGATCCACGCCGGCTCCGCCGGCTTCCCCCGTGCGTCCCTGCCCGACCTGGAGGTGCAGGCGCGCGAGTTCCTCGACGTGCGCGACATGCTGGAGGAGATCTACCACCGGCACACGAAAAGGCCCAAGGAGCAGCTCCGCAAGGACATGGAGCGCGACTACTTCATGGCGCCCGAGACGGCGCGCGAGTACGGCCTCATCGACCGCGTGGTAGAGCCGCGGCAGACGGGCCGCTTCGGCGGTAGCGAGTGAACGGCACGGCCTCCCACTGCAACTTCTGCGGCCGCGGGCACGCCGAGGTGCGCTTCCTCATCGCTGCGCCCGGCGGCGGTGCGCACATCTGCGACGACTGCGCTGGGCGCGTGCACGAGGTCATGGAGCACGCCAGCACCCCGGCGCCCGCCCCCGAACCGCTCCCCACGCCCGTGCCGCGCCAGATCAAGCAGCAACTGGACGAGTACGTCATCGAGCAGGAGGAAGCCAAGCGCGCCCTGGCCGTAGCGGTCTACAACCACTACCGCCGGCTGGAGCACCCGGAGGCCGAGATCCAGAAGAGCAATGTTCTGCTCGTGGGTCCCTCGGGCACCGGCAAGACCTTGCTGGCGCAGACGCTGGCGCGCAGCCTCAACGTGCCCTTCGCCATCGCCGACGCCACCACCCTCACCGAGGCCGGCTACGTGGGCGACGACGTGGAGAACATCATCGTGCGGCTGCTGCAGGTGGCCGACTACGACGTGGAGGCCGCCCAGCGCGGCATCATCTACATCGACGAGATCGACAAGGTGGGCCGCAAGTCCGAGGGGCCGTCCATCACGCGCGACGTCTCCGGCGAAGGGGTGCAGCAGGCGCTGCTGAAGATCATCGAGGGCACCGTCACGCACGTGCCGCCGCAGGGCGGCCGCAAGCACCCGCATCAGGAGCTCATCGACGTCGACACCAACGACATACTCTTCATCTGCGGCGGCGCCTTCGAAGGCATAAACGAGATCCTCGAGCGGCGCATGAACCCCACGCGCGTCGGCTTCCAGGCCGGCACGGACGAAGAGGCGGAGGCCGCGGCCGAGGCGGCCGAGGTGCTACCGGAGGACCTCATGTCGTTCGGGCTCATCCCCGAACTCATCGGCCGCCTGCCGCTGGTGGTACGGCTGGGCGACCTCAGCGAGGACGCCCTCGTCGAGGTGCTAACCAAGCCCAAGAACGCCCTGGTCAAGCAGTACACGGAGCTCTTCAAGCTGGACGGCGTGGACCTCACCTTCTCCGAGGGGGCCCTGCGCGAAGTGGCACGCCGCGCGCTCGACCGCAAGACGGGCGCCCGCGGCCTGCGCTCCGTGCTGGAACGGACGCTGCAGCCGCTCATGTACGAGGTGCCCGGCAGCGGGATTACCCGGTTGCATATCGACGAAGAGGCGCTGGACGACCCTCTAAGCCTGCTGGGGCAGGAAGCTACCCGCAAGAGCGCCTGAGCGCTCCATCACGCCTGCCAGCAGCGCTACGGCCCGCCTGACGGTCTCCTCGTCCGACAGCTTGCCGAAGCTGAAACGCACGCTGGCCTTGGCCTCGTCACGGCTCAGGCCCATGGCCAGGAGCACGTGGCTGGGGTCTATGCTGCCCGCGGCGCAGGCCGAGCCGGCGCTTACCTGCAGCCCGGCCTCGTCGAGGAGCATCAGCACCGTCTCGCCGTCCACCCCGGCCAGCCTCAGGTTGCTGTGCTTGACGCTGCGTTCCGCGGCGGCGGCGTTGAGCGCCACGCCGGGTAGCGCCAGCGCGGCGGCTTCGAAGGCCTGTTGCAAGCTGGCCAGGCGCCGCCGTTCGCTCGACAGCTCGGCCACCGCGTTCTCCACGGCGGCGGCCATGCCGACAATGTTCGGCAGCCCGTGCGTGCCGGGCCTGTGCCCGCGCTCCTGCTCTCCCCCGGCCAACAGCGGCGGCAGTTCGAGTTCCGGGCGGGTGACGAGGGCGCCCACGCCCTTGGGTCCGTACACCTTGTGAGCCGAGAGCGTGAGGAAGTCCGCGCCCGACTCCTCGAAGTCCAGGGGCTCGGCGCCCAGCGCCTGCACCGCGTCGCAGAGGAAGAGCGCGCCGTACTCGTGCGCCAGCTCGGCTACGGGGCCGGGCCTGGAGATGACGCCCGTCTCGTTGTTCACGTACATCACCGCTACCAGGGCGGTGCCGCCGTTGCCGGCCTGCTCTTCCAGCGCCTGGCGTAGGGCCTGCAGTGGCACCTCGCCATAAGCGGTGGGCGCCACGAACGCTACCTGGCGGCCCTCGCCGGCCAGGCGCCGGGCGGCGTTGAGCACGGCCGGGTGCTCGGTGCCGCTCACCACCACGCCCCCACCGCGCAGCGCCGCTGCCCCGAAGACGGCCTGGTTGTCCGCCTCCGTGGCACCCGAGGTGAACACCACCCCGCGGGGGTGGGCGCCCACCGCCTCCGCCACGCGCTCGCGCGACTCCTCCAGTGCCCTGCGGGCGGCCTGGCCGAGCCTATGGACGCTGGAAGGGTTACCGAACTGCTGCTCGAAGTACGGCAGCATCTCGGCCAGCACCCGCTTGTCCACGGGCGTGGTGGCGGCGTGATCGAAGTACAGGAACTTACGGTGGGCGTCTGTCATGTGCGGACCGGTCCAGCCGGATCGACGGGGTCAGTTCTCGGCGCCGTGGAACTGCGGCAGCGGGTGACCGGTGATGAGCATGCGCTGCTCGACCAGGTCGGCCATGGTGGTGCCGCGCAGCACCTCCCGCACGGCGGAGTCCACCCTGCGCCACAGGTTCTCCGTGGAGCAGTGCCCCGTGCGCACGCAGTTGGTGGCGTCCTCGATGCAGCGTACGGGCGCCACGCTGCCCTCCAGCAGCTCCACCACCTCGAGCGCGTCGATCTGGGCTAGCGGTTTGGCCAGCTTGTAGCCGCCGCGCGCGCCGCGCACGGACTCCACTATGCCCGCCCGGCGCAGCTCCGCGAAGATCTGCTCCAGGTACTGGTGGCTGATGAGTTGGCGCTGCGAGATGGTCTTGAGGCTCACGGGTTCCCCGCCCCACATGGCAACCTCGACCAGGGCCCTCATGCCGTACTGCGCTTTGGTGGAGACCCACATGCAGAGGCTCCTCTCGTGAATGACTACGCAGATAACTACGCTGCCCGCAGCTGCCTCGTCCGTAGAGTAACCCTTGGGAGGCTGTTCCCGCCCGGCGCGGGGTTACCCGGC
>CAYXUE010000073.1:0-10971 GCA_964467885.1 uncultured bacterium
GGGCACCATCCGCGACAACATCGCCTACGGCCGGCCGGACGCCACCGAGGAGGAGATCAAGGACGCCGCCAAGGCCACCTTCGTCGACCGCTTCGTGCACAGCCTGCCGGACGGCTACGACACCGTAATCGACGACGAGGGCAGCAACGTCAGCGCTGGCGAGAAGCAGCTCATCACCATCGCCCGGGCGTTCCTCGCCGACCCCGCCCTGCTCATCCTCGACGAGGCCACCAGCTCGGTCGACACGCGCACCGAGCTGCTGCTCCAGAACGCCATGGCGGCGCTCCGCGGCAACCGCACCAGCTTCGTCATCGCCCATAGGCTCTCGACCATCGTCTCCGCAGACCTCATCCTCGTCATGGAGGAGGGCCGCATCGTGGAGCGCGGCACGCACGCCGAGCTGCTGGAGCAGGAGGGCGCTTACGCGCGCCTCTACCTCTCGCAGTTCGAAGGGGACGAGAGCCGCAAGGTCGCGTAAGGTGCGGTAGGCCATGCACCGCATCTTCATAGTCGAGGACGAACCGAAGCTGGCTACCATCCTGGCGCAGCACCTCAGCCGCTACGGCTACGGAGTGGTGCGCGCCGTGCGGTTCGACGACCTCAAGAACGAGTTCCTCGCAGCCGGCGCCGAGCTGGTACTGCTCGACGTCAACCTGCCCTGGTTCGATGGCTTCTACTGGTGCCGCCAGATCCGTACCGTGTCCAACGCGCCGATCATCTTCATCTCGGCCAGGGACGGCGAGATGGACCAGGTTATGGCCATAGACAACGGCGGTGACGACTACATCGTCAAACCGTTCAATCTCGACCTCGTGACCGCCAAGGTCAGGGCCGCCCTCAGGCGCGCCTACGGCGAGTACGCGCCGGAGACCGCCGCTGTCGGGATCGAGTCGGGCGGCCTGCGCTACGACCCGCACCGGCTGCGAGCCGAGAACGAAGGCAGGAGCGTGGAGCTGAGTCGTAACGAAGGGCAGCTGCTCGAGGCGCTGCTGCGCGCCGACGGTCGCGTGGTGAGGCGTGAGGCGCTCCTAGCCACTCTGTGGGACGACGCCGAGTTCGTGGACGACAACACCCTGACAGTCAACGTCAACCGCCTGCGGCGCAAGCTGTCCGAACTGGGGCTGGAGGAGAGCGTGCGCACCGTGCGTGGCGAGGGTTACCAGCTTCTGACCTCGGGCAAGGCGCGATGAGCGGCCGCGACTACCTGCGGGATCGGCTGCCCCTCCTCCTCAGCTTCGGCCTGGCGCTCCTCTTCCTGCTGGCGGTGGTGCACCTGGGCGTGGCCCCGCTGAGGCTAGCGGACGCGGCCTACATCCTCCTGCTGGCCGCCGTGGCCACCGCGGTGATCCTGCTGGTCGACTACCGGCGGCAGAGAGGTTTCCGGCAGGCGGTGCGGCAACGACTGGAGCGTGCGGAAGAGGCGTTCGGGATGGCGCCCCTGCAGGGTGGCAAGACCCGCGAGCAGCGGGCGCTGGCCGAGCTGCTGAGCGACACCCAGCGCCGAGCGCTAGGGGCGCTGCAGGCTCACGAGCGTAGCGCCGAGCAACACCGCGCCTTCGTGGACCTCTGGGTGCACCAGATGAAGACGCCGCTGGCCGTGCTGGAACTCACGGCACAGCAGGAGGAGGACACCGAAGCGTGGCGCAGCGTGGCCGAGGAGGCCGCCAACTTGGCGCAGGGCCTCGAGCTGATGTTGACCAGCGCCCGGTTGGAGCGCTTCGAGCTGGACCTGCGGCCGAGCCGGGCGGACCTCGGGCAGGTCGCGCGTGAGGGCGTCAACGCCCTCAAGGAGAGCTGGCTCAGACACCGCATCTTCCCCAGCGTCACGGCACCCGACGAGCCCGTGCTGGTGGAGACCGACCCCAAGTGGCTGGCGGTGGTGCTGCGCCAGCTGCTCACCAACGCCATCAAGTACAGCCCGCCGGAGGGCCGCGTGAGGCTGGAGGTGGTGCGCCTGCCTCTGGGCGCCAGCCTCTCCGTCAGGGACGAAGGGCCCGGCATACCCGCTCACGAGGTGCCTCGCATCTTCGAGCGCTTCTTCACGGGCACCAACGGCCGCATCACGCAGGCCTCCACCGGCATGGGCCTCTACCTGGCCGCCGAGATCTGCCGCCGGCTCGGGCACGACCTCAGCGTGGACACGGAACTGGGGCGCGGCTCCACCTTCACCATCACCTTGCGGCCGAGCGGCCTCTACGTGACAGAACCGTAAGGTTCGGCCATGGAGCGACGCAGCGGGCCGCGGCTACGCTCACGGCCGTAAAGGGAGGCACCAGATGCCGCGAGTAACGCACACAGCTACCACTAACGCGCCCGCCGTCCTGCAGGCCAGCGGTCTCACCAAGGTCTACGGCGCCACCGGCGGCGCCACGCACACCGCGCTCGACGACTTCGACCTTAGGGTCGGGCAGGGCGAGTTCCTCGGGGTCATGGGCCCGTCGGGCAGCGGCAAGACCACGCTCCTCAACCTGCTGGCCACCATCGACACGCCCACCGCCGGCAGCGTCACCGTGGGCGGGGTGGACCCGGCCGGCATGAACCCCGGCCAGCTGGCGCTTTTCCGCCGCCGCAAGCTCGGCTTCGTGTTCCAGGAGTTCAACCTGCTGGACACCCTGACGGTGCGGGAGAACATCCTCCTGCCGCTGGTACTCGACAAGGTGCCGGCGCCGGAGATGGACCGGCGGCTGGCGCGGGTGACCGAGAAGCTCGGGATCAGCGAACTGATGGAACGGCGCCCCTTCGAGGTCTCCGGCGGCCAGCAGCAGCGGGCGGCCATAGCGCGCGCCATCATCACCCAGCCCGACGTGGTTCTGGCCGACGAGCTGACGGGCAACCTCGACTCGCGCAGCGCCGAGGACGTCATGGGCACGCTTCAGTCGCTGAACGACGACGGCGTGACGATCGTGATGGTGACCCACGACCCGTACGCCGCCAGCTACTGCAAGCGCATCGTCTTCATCCGCGACGGCAAGCGCTTCAGCGAGATGACGCGCGGTAAGAACCGCCAGGCGTTCTTCCAGCAGGTGCTCGACGCTCTGAGCGTCATGGGAGGGGTGCGGGATGACGTTCCGGCAGCTCGCGCTCAGTAACATCCGCGGCAGCGCCCTGCGCTACGCGGCCTTCTTCCTCAGCAGCGTCTTCTCCGTGATGCTGTTCTTCGTCTACGCGCAGTTCATCCTCCACCCCGACGTCGCGAGCGGCTACATCTACGGCGGAGAGACCACCCGCATGGTGCTGACCGTCTGCCTGGTGCTGGTGGCGGTGTTCGCCTTCTTCTTCGTGCTCTACTCCAGTGGCGCCTTCCTGCGCGCCCGCAACCGCGAGTTCGGGCTCCTGACGCTCATGGGCACCACCCGCGGGCAGCTCAGGCGCCTGATCTGGCTGGAGAACACCTTCCTGTCACTGGCGGCCATCCTGGTCGGCATCGGCCTAGGTCTGCTCTTCTCGCGCCTGTTCCTGATGGGCATAAGCCGCGTACTCGGCTTGGACGAGCCCATCCGCTTCGCGCTGGTACCCACCGCCCTCCTCCTGACCGCGGTGAGCTTCTTCCTGCTCTTCCAACTCGTGACGCTCGTCAGCGGTTTACGCGTCGGCCGTCGAACCGTGGTGGAGCTCATGAAGGCGGCCCGTAAGCCGCGCGCCACGCCCCGCGCCTCCAGCTGGCTGGCGCTCCTGGGCGCCCTGCTGGTGGCGGGTGGTTACGCCGTAGCCTTGAGCGTCGAGGGCTCCGGCGTGGTGCTGGCCTTCATGCCGGTAGTGGCCGCCGTGGTGCTCGGCACCCACCTGCTGTTCGCTCACGGGAGCGTCAAGTTCCTGCAGCTGATGCGGCGCGCCGAGGCCCGCTACCTGCAGGGCACCCGGATGTTGGTGGTGTCGCAGCTACTGTTCCGCGTGCGCGACAACGCGCGCCTCTTCGCCACGATCGCCACCCTCAGCGCGGTCGTGCTGGCCTCCGCAGGCACGTTCTACATCACCAGCCAGCAGCTGGCGCAGGTCACCGCTGAGACCTTCCCGCAACAGCTCACCTTCCTGGAGAGGCCGGGAGCCGCCCGCGGTCCCGTCGCGCCGGCCGCCGTCGACCAGATCTTCGAACGCCACGCGGTGGAGCCGACGCTGAGGGAAGCCATCCCCATCCACGAGCTGCGTTACCACCGCGCGGGTGAGGCCGAGGAGAGCGGCTGGCTGGTGCTGGCAGGGGAGCGGCGGTTCAGCGAGCTCGCCGCGAGCCTGGGCTTCGAGCCCACGCCCAGCGGGCCCGCCACCACCCTGGTCTACGGGGACGGCGCGGCGCTGCTGGGCGCGCAGGGAGGCCTCGAGATCACCCCGGTCGAGCCCAGCATGTCGGTGCCCGGTGGCGTGCGGTGGAACTGGTACACCCTCGACGACGAGGCGCTGGCCGCTCTCCCCACGGCCGACCGCGAGTACGCGCCCGCCACACTCTGGATCTACGATTGGCCCGCGGCCCGGATGAACGGGCGCTTGCAAGCCGACCTCATGCAGCTGGCCGAGCAGGGCTCGGCCCTCGAGGTGGCCGGCCGGTTCGTGGTCGACCGCATCATGCGGGAGGGGCTCGGCCTCTCGCTCTTCGCCGGCGTGTTCGTCTCCCTGCTCTTCTTCATCGGCGCCGGCAGCCTCATCTACTTCAAGCTGTTCACGGAACTGGAAGGCGACAGGCGCCTCTTCGAGCAGCTTAGGCGCTTAGGCATCACGCCGGGCGAGACCTCCCGCACCGTCACGGCGCAGATCGCCGCCATCTTCCTGCTGCCCTTCGCGCTCGGTGGCTTACACGCACTCGTGGCCCTCGACGCCCTGGGCGCTCTGCTGATGGCCGACGTCGTGCGCTACAGCCTCATCGTCATCGGGCTGTTCGCCGCCGTGCAGTTCGCTTTCTTCCTGCTGACGCGCTGGACGTACCTGCGGGCCCTGCGGCCCGCGGGCTGAGAGCAGACGGGAGCGACCGGGCCCGCACGCGGGGGTACGGGCGCCCTGAACCCGGAACGGCGCGCACGGTCGTGGCGTGCAACCTGTACGGGCCAGGGCGCCCGGCGCCCGCCGCTAGCGCCAGTAGTCGTTGGCCGCTGCCACCGTCTGGAAGTTGACGGCCACCACCTGCGAAGCCCAGGTGAGGCTATCGGCGTCGTTCTGGTAGGCGTCGCGCAGCGATTCGCGGACCTCCGCCGACGGCTGCGTGTACTTCACGCCCATGCGCGCCATCTTGATGGCCAGCTCGAACCCCTGCTGCGGCGTGTCGGTGATGAGTGACGTTAGCCAGGTCTCCATCGTGCCCTCCCCAAGTGCTCTCCGGCAGCGAGGCCCGTTCCGGAACCCGCCCGGGATGAGGCGATGGTAACGCCGCCCGTGCACCGCGCGGCGTCCTCAGGGACGGACGGTTCACGGGCGGCTGCCACGAGCGGCGTCAGCTCAGAGGATCTCGTCCAGGTAGTCGCGCCAGACGGGCAGGTGGCTCACCTCGTCGCGGTAGAACTCCTTGAGCTCGAGTTGCGAAGCGGCCGCCTCATCCGTGATGACGTGGCAGCGCCGATGGAACTGCAGCGCGGTGGCGGTGATGACGCCCACCACGGGGCCTTCGAGACTGCGCGCCAGGATCTCGGCCTTGTGCTCGCCCGTCACCACCAGCAGGGCCTCGCGCGAGTCGAGGATGGTGCCCACGCCCATGGTTATGGCGGTGGTGGGCACAGCCTCCGGATCGCCGCCGAACATGCCGGCGTTCTGCTCGCGGGTGTGGGGCGCCAACGGCTGCACGCGCGTACGCGACTGGAAACCGGACAGCGGCTCGTTGAAGCCGATGTGCCCGTTGGAACCGAGGCCCAGCAGTTGCAGGTCGATGCCGCCCGCCGCCAGGATGGCGGCCTCGTAGGCCTCGCACTCGGCGTCCAGGTCCTCGGCCAGGCCGTTGGGTACGTGCGTGTTGCCCTCGTTCAGGTTCACGCGCGAGAAGAGGTGGCGGTTCATGTAGTGCCGGTAGGAGCGCTCATCGCTGGAAGCCACGCCTACGTACTCGTCGAGGTTGAAGGTTCGTACTTGGGAGAAGTCGAGCGCGTCCTGCTCCGAGAGGGCAACGAGCTGGTCGTAGATGCCCTCCATGGTGCGCCCGGTGGCGCAGCCCAGGACCAGGTTCGGCTTGGCCCTCACGCGGTCGGCCACTAAACGGGCGGTGAGGCGTTCGACGTGTTCGGCGGTGGGGAGGATGACGATGTCCACCCCTCAACCGTACCTAAACCGCCCCACCTGCAGGGCACATCGACCTACCGGAGCAGCAGGTCGTCACTCGACTTGTCGTGTGCCTCTCGGAGAATGCGGAGTAGCTCCCGGCCCTCCCGCAGCGCCGCCTCCCCGGTCTCGCGCGTCGGCGCCGCCAGCACCGCCTCCACGGTGCGTTCGAAGGAGAACAACTCCACCTCGTAGACGGCCTCCAGCCGCTTCTGGGCGGCCAGGCTACGTACGTCCACCAGAAGGTTCCTTAGTTGCGATTCCTGGTAGAAGGGGATCTCACGGTCCACGCTGTAACCTCGCTCCTTCCGCTAGGTGATGCTCCATGACCCTCCGAGGCTCTGGGTGACTAACCGCGACGTGCCATGAGGTTCTGTAAGGATAGAGGCGGTCGCTCTTGTCGTAACGGTCCAGGGTACCCGGAGTCGGACCCATGCGTGAAGTCCCCTGGCCCGACGCGTGGTCGTTCCCGGCGTAGTCGCATGACGACCCTGGCCGGATCAGTTGCCCACGTCGCGCCGCTGCAGGCCCCACACCGCGGCCACCACGCAGAGCGCGCAGAGCGCCGCCAGCAGGCCGAGGCCGCCGGCCGAGAAGCCGAAGCGCAGTGGCTCGCTGCCGAAGGCCCACTCGAAGGGGGAGAGGCGCGCCAGCCACTCCAGGCCCCTCACCTGGTTCCCCAGCGTCTGCGCCAGGTAGGCGGCGACGGCGGCGACGGCCCCGGCACCGGTGGCGGCGCCCTTACGCCCGCTGAGGCAGCCCGCCGCCAGCGCCACCAGTCCGAAGAGCAGCCCCAGCAGCCAGAATGCCGTGGAAGCCGCCAAGGCGTTGACGGGCGCCACGTTCAGTTGGGCCGGGCCCGAGAGAGCCACGATGGACAGGGCCACCACCAGCGCCAGGACGGAGGTGAGTACCAGCATGGCCAGCGCGCGCTGCAGCGCCACCTGTGCCCGCGTCACCGGGTAGGAGAGCGTGAGCTCGAGCGCGCCCGACTCCTCGTCGCCGGCCACGGCCCGCGCGCCCCAACCCACGGCGGCCAGGATCAACAGCAGCGTGCCCAGGAGCCCGAAGATGGTGGCGTGCGTGAACCCCACGCCGTCCAGCGGACCGCTCAGTCCGAAGACCGCCAGCATGGCGCTTGGCATCCTGCTCATGAGCTGCTCCAGTTCGGGGCCGCCCATCGATGGGTAGAACGGTAAGTACAAGAAACAGACCGCGGCCGAAGCGACGCCCCAGCCGATGACGGAGCGGCGGTTCTCCCGTAGGAAGCGCGTGAAGAGGATCAACTTTCCCCTCCGTTCCCGCCCCCGACCACGGGCCGGTCGCCCTCCGCGTAGAGCGTCATTACCGCCTCCTCCAGGTCCGGCTCGGCCAGCACCAGATCGGTGAGCGGCAGTTGCCGCACGGCCTCGAGGAACGGTCCGGGCGCACCCGCGTACCGCGCCACCAACTCACCCTCCGCGGCGCCTTCATGCGAGGGCTGCAGCGCCAGGCCGGTGAGGCCCGGCAGCGCCTCTAGCACTCCACGCACTCTGGCCAGGTCCTCCCGCCGGGCGTTCAGCCGCACGCGGCGGGGCGCACCCGCGCGCAGGGCGGCCACGCTCTCCAGCTTCGCCAGCCGGCCGCGGCGCAGGATGGCCACCCGGCCCGCTACCTGCTGGATCTCCGACAGCACGTGAGAGGAGAGCAGCACCGTTCTGCCGTCGGCCTGCGCCGCCTGCACCAGCTCTAGGAACACGCGCTGCATGACGGGATCGAGACCGCTGGTCGGCTCGTCCAGGATGAGCAGCTCGGCGGGCCGCATGAACGCTTGCACCAGGCCGAGCTTCTGCTTGTTGCCCTTCGACAGCGTTCCTACGCGCGCCGCCAGGTCGAGTCCCAGCCGCTCGGCTAGGGCCTCGTAGGCGCGCTTGGTGACCCCGCCCTGCAGCCGCGCGTAGAAGTCGAGCAGTTCCCGGCCTGTGGCGCGGCTGGTGAGGCGCAGCTCACCGGGCAGGAAGGCCAGTCTCTCGCGCAGCCGAGGTCCGTTGGAGCGCGGCTCGAGGCCCAGTACGGCCAGCCGGCCGGAGGTGGGCCGGATGACGTCCAGCAGCAGGCGCATGGTGGTCGTCTTGCCAGCGCCGTTGGGACCGATAAGGCCGAACACCTCGCCCGTCTCCACCTGCAGGTCAAGGTCGACCAGCGCTTCGGTCGAGCCGAACCTCTTGCCCAGACCCACCGTCTCTATCGCCAGGCTCACGGGTGCGCCTCCGGAGTCGTGGCCCCGGCGCCCGGCCCGCCTTCACCGCCGCGCGCCTCCAGGTACCAGCCGTGAACTACGTCGTACAGCTGCAGCGCCAGCTCGCCCGCGAGCCGCGCCCTGGCGCCGGCGAAGAACTCGTCCAGGTGCCGGTGGCCGCCCTGCGACGGGATGTAAACGTCCGGGTCGTAGCGCCGGTCCCGCTCGTACTTCAGGCCCTGCAGGCACATGTCCAGCAGGTTCATGTCGCGCACGAACAGGCCCTCGGGGCTGGAGCGCTCCTCGTACTCCAACCACAGCCCGCGCAGCCGTTCGCTGCCCGGGGGCAGGAGGCGCTGCATGGCGGCCATCTCCTGCTGGGCCTTGGCGGTCTCCGAGACCTGGCGATCCTGCGCCGCGAGGCGTGCGGCGAAGTCGCCGGTGACGGCCTCCGCCACGTCGTGCAGCACGGCTATGGCCACAGCCCTGTTCCCGTCTACGCCGGCGGCGTCGGCGAACAGCAGGCAGAGGTAGGCGGTGCCCCACGCGTGCGCGGCCACGGACTCGGCGTCCGTCACCCCATGCTGCACCCACCCGATCCGCGGTTGATCCTTCAGTGCCAGCGCGTCGTACGCCGCCCCCAGCCGCTCCCTGATGCTCCCGGATGTCACACGCTCAGGTTAGCAGGTAACTAGCGCGCTTCTTCCGCCGGGGACGCGAGGATATCGCCTCCCTCGGAAGGCGACGGGGCCACCTGCGTAGCCTCGGGCCTGGCCGCCGGTAGGTGCCGCGCCACCATCACGTAAGCCAGGGCCGAAGCGATGGTGAGCGCTCCGGCGATACCCAAGGCCAGGCGAGGGCCCTGCGCCGTGGCCAGCCAGCCGAGCGGCCCCGAGGCCAGGGCGATGCCGGCGAAGAACACCAGCGAGTGGACGCTCATGATGGAAGAGCGCCGCTCCGAGGGTATGGAGTCGTGGAGGATGGTGTCGTGCGGCACGTTGCTGGTGGCCAGCGCGAAATAGACCAGCGCGAACGTGAGGCCCAGACCGAAGGAGCCCGTCATGACGGCGAAGAGTAGGATGGCCGCGCCGCGTAGCAGGGTGCTGAAGCCGGCCAGAGCGGCCGGACCGCCGGGGAACGTGCTGCCCCAGCGCATGACGGCCAGGCTGCCGGCCAGTAGCGCCACGCCCGACAGGGTGCCGAGCACGCCGAACGGCACGCTGTCGCTGGCGTCGGCGCCGAAGGTGAAGGCGGCGATCGGCTGCCAGAAGGTCTCGATGCTGACCATGGCCAGACCGGAGGCGAAGGCGGCGATGAGCAGCCACCGCACCTGCGGGATGTCGCGTGAGAGGATGAACGCGTCCTTCAGGATGGTCGGTACGGCCGACCAGCCGACCGGATCTGCGCCCTGCGGCTTGACGGGCTCGCGCATGAGGACGTACGTGAGCAGCCACACGACCAGGCGCAAGGCCACCCCGGCGAACAGTGCGATGCCGAAGTCCGAGAGGGGGAACGGTAGTTCGAGCCCCGCGGTCAGGCGAGGCAGGAAGCCGCCGAGTGCGGTGCCCGCTAGCATGCCGACCGCCTGCGCGACGTTGACCGCCGCCAGATGCGGCTGCAGCTCCACTTCCGGTTCCTGGCGCTTCAGCTCGTCGACGTACCACGCATCGAGCGCCCCGGAGTGCAGGGCCGCGCCGATGCCCTGGAGCAGCGCGTAGACGAGCGCCAGGAACGGCCCGCTGACGAAGAGCAACGCCAGGAACGACGCTGCGGTGAAGAGCTGCGACGCTAGGGCGATGGGCCGCCGGCCTATGGCATCGGCCAGCCCGCCCGTTGGCAGTTCGAGCAGCACCACCAGCACGGCCCTTATGGTGAACGCTACACCGATGATGGCCAGGTCCAGGCCTCGGCCGGTCATGTGCAGCACCAGCACGGGCATGGGCACCGCTATGGCGAGTTCCAGCAGGCCGATGAGGAACGCGTAGCGAACTGTCAGAGCGCGACTGGGTCCTGGCGTCACGCCGACCACATGATGGCCACGCTGCGGTGTGCGCCCCACCTCCTGAACGGAGCCGCACCTGAGTCGGCGCTCGCCGCGGTAAGGGATAGGTCTGCTCGGTAGATAGAAACTAGTCGGGCCCCCAGCCCGAACGGAATTGCCGTTCGCACCATCTGTTTCTCCTTCAGATGGTCGTGATCATACCAAGGCTAAGAGCCGGCGATATACCTATCCCGAGCCGAACTGCTGAAACATCTAGGCTTGTGCCTAGAAGTTGCGCCGAACCTGCCGCTCATGGGGTGGGGCCGACCGGCGAGGATCATGCGCGCATGACAGAACGGTTAACCAGCGGGCGCCTCTCGCCCTCTATGCTCGGTGGTGATGCTCCGTGAAGGTGTCCTAGCTCAGGCGCCGCGCCGCCGGCTGGTCGCCGCGCTGCTGCTCTGCGCGCTGCTGCTCTGCGCGCTTCTGCCGCCGACGGCCGCGTGGGCGCAGACCACGCAGGGCCAGCCGGCCGAGGTGA
>CAYXUE010000074.1:0-10916 GCA_964467885.1 uncultured bacterium
TGCCGTTCTGATCGGGGCGGCAAAGTTGAAGCCAAACGCTAATCTAGCACGTTCCGCCGCGCCATGTACAGATGTGGCTTGCCGGGCCCAGCGTGGCGGACCGCGTTGTCACCCCCCATCCGCTGCGTCGCTAGCTGTCGCACCTTGCCGGTAAGATGCACTGCGTAGACAGTAGTTCCGCCGCCGCCAAGCAGAACCGGAACGGTCCGCAGTCCAGCAGGAACCGAAGTACATGAGCGATGACCCCACCACCGCCTCCCTGCCCGACCTCCTGAAGAACGTGAGGCTGGAGCCCTGGGGTGTGGACTACCTCGGCTCGGTGCAGCACGCCGCGGACTTCGCCGAGCCGCCACCGGAGGTGGGCCACGACGCAGACGCCGAGCCGCTGGCCACCGCCGCCGTGGAGGTGGAGTTGCCACTGATCGACTGGCGGCCGCTGACCGGTCGGTCCAGCCTGAAAGTGGAGCGCACCGTGTTCCTGGACGGGGTGAGGCGCGTGGAGGCACGCCTGCTCCTAGAGAACGCCGAGCTCTCGTTCGGCGTCCTGGGCAGTTCGGCCGTGGCCGCCGTGACCTCCACGCCCGGTGCGCGCTCGGCCGAGTTCGCCGGCGAGCCCTTGGTACAGCGCTGGTGCGCCCTGGCAGGGGCGCCCTCCGGCTCCGGCGCGTCTTCCGGCTTCGGCGCTCCCGCGGGCGTCGACACGCTGACCGTGCAGGCCAGTGGCGGGGGCCAACGCCTGGACTACCGGGTGACCATCACGAACGAGTCCGACGTGGACGCCCCCGTGCGCCTGCTGCAGGAGCGCATGCTGGAGGCGGAGCGTCGACTGGCCGGCCGGCTGCTTCCCGACCTGGGAGAGGGGCTCCTCGTCTGCGACGGCCCCAGGCCGCTCCTGGGCTCCGACGCGCGCGTGCTGGGTTACATCAAGACGGTCAAGCTGCAGCGGCTGCCGCGCCCGGCGCTTGACGTGGTGCGTACGCTGGCTGCGGGCGAGAGATCGCCGCTCTACCTGGTCGGCTCGGGCGAGGCGGCCAGGTTCGAGTGGTACCTGCGGCTGCGGGATCCGGGCCCCTGGGCGCATACCCTGGCCGGCAGCGTGCGGTTGCAGGCTTACGCCGGCCCCCGACCGGAGTCGCACCTAGGCTGGGCGCAGCAAGTGGCCGACTGGAGCTGCGCCGCGCTGCCCCGCTACGCCACGCGCAGCCATCAGGATCCGCGCGCTCCCCAGCAGCTGCTGCCCGTGCGCGCTCTGGAACAGACGCTAAGGCGCCGCCTCGGCAGCGCTCCACTCATCAGGCGCCGAGTCATGGCGGCGCTGTCTTCAGGGAGAAGTAGTCAGTGACGGAAGCAGTGAGCGGAACCCCGGGTTCCGAGCCCATCGGCCGGGTGCTTGGCACGGAAGATGCCACGCCGGTCTCCTTCTGGTTCGCCGTGAGTCCCGGCTGCCGGGCGCGGCTCGACGACGTGGTGACCCTCACCACCGAAGACCCTGCCGGCGAGGGCCGCGGCGTGACCTACTACGGCGTCATAGATCAGGTGCGCCGCCGGCACGAGGGCGTGCAGTTCGACAGCGACACCGAACTGATCGCGGAGGGCCTCATGCCGGCGGAGGTGAGCTACGCCGCCCATGTGCTGGTGACCAGGCTCGACCCGGAGGATTACCTGCCGCCCAGACCGGGCGACGTCGTCTACCTGGCGCAGGGCCAGGCGCTCGAGATGGCGCTCTACGTCGACGGCATGAGCTCGCGCCTGCCCGCAGGTGTGCTCAGGAGCGGAGACCCGGCCTACCTCAACCTCGAGTTCATCGACGGCACGCGCGGCGCCCACGTGAACATCTCCGGCATCTCGGGGGTGGCCACCAAGACCAGCTACGCGCTCTTCCTGCTCTACGCCCTCTTCCACGGCAAGGACGCCGCCAGCGGCGCGCCGCTCCTGCGCGACCCCAGTGCCGGGCGCGCCGTGGTCTTCAACGTCAAGGGCGAGGACCTGCTCTTCCTTGACCAGCCCAACGCCCGCTACGAACAGGAGGAGGCGCGCTACGCCTCCCGCCAGGGCGCTAAGCGCAGCCGCTACGAGGTGCTGGACCTCGAGGCGGGGCCTTTCGAGAGCTGCGCCCTGCACAGTCCGCCCAGGGCGGGGGCGGGCGACGCCCTGGTGGCCGACGTGGCGCAGCGCGAGGGGGTCAAGCCCTACGTCTGGACGGTGCGCGAGTTCTGCCAGCAGCGCATGCTGCCCTTCGCCTTCTCGGACGTAGGCGCCATGTCCCAGCTCGAGTTCCTCCTGCAGCACGTGGAGGAGCGGCTCTTCCAGTTGGCGCAGGCGCAGAAGGGCGACGCGCCTTACCTCGAGGTCACCGATTACGTTCCGCCGGAGGAGGAGCGAAGCGCCTCCGGCCGCATCGGCGAGGACGACGGCCTGACCTCCGAGCAGTTCCTCCAGCGCGTGGCCCCCGTCACCCGCCTCAGCACCTTCGGGCAGTTGGTGGACTACGTGGAGCACAAGCTCCTGCTGCAGGGCGCGGAGGAGGAGGACGACGACGGCGGTCGCCAGAAGGGTGGCGATCCACGCTGGATCGCGGCGCAGGGTCGCGGCACGCGCGAGGCCCTGGTGCGCCGGCTGCGGGGCGCGCAGAAGCACCTGGCCAACCTCATCCGTGGCGACCTGGCCCGGAAGGCGCGGGACGGCGCCCGGCTGGACATCCTGGGCGGCGAAGCCCAGGTACACGTGGTAGACATCCACCAGCTGGCGCCGCTGGCTCAGATGTTCGTGGTGGGCGTGGTGCTGAAGGGCCTCTTCGCCGCCAAGGAGCAGGGCCAGGGCGGCAAGCTCTTCGTGGTGCTGGACGAGCTGAACAAGTACGCTCCCGCCGAGGGGCACAGCCCCATCAAGGACGTTCTGCTGGACATCGCGGAGCGCGGCCGCAGCCTGGGCGTCATCCTGATAGGCGCGCAGCAGACCGCCAGCGAAGTGGAGCGGCGCATCGTCTCCAACGCGGCCGTGCGCGTAGCCGGCCGCCTGGACGCCGCCGAGGCCGAGCGGCCCGAGTACCGCTTCATGCCTTCCAGTACGCGCCTGCGCACCACCATCCTGGCGCCCGGCACCATGGTCGTGCACCAGCCCGACGTGCCGACGCCCGTGCTGGTCACCTTCCCCTTCCCGGCTTGGGCCACCCGCGCCGAGGAGCGCCAGCTGGTCGTCAGCGACGACGAGGCCACGGCGCTGCTCCGCTGAGGCTGGGCTAGGGGCCGGTCAAGCGGGTCGCCGCAGGCCTTTCGGCAGAAGGCTGCGCACCACTCCACCGCTGCGCTTGCCCCAGCCCAGCGGGAGGCCTTGCACCTCCACGCGCAGGTAGCCGGCCTCACCGGCCGCGGGCACGTCGGCGCCCTGCAGGTAGAGCGCCAAGCGCTCGTCGTCGGGCTCCAGCTCGAGCCGCCTGGCCGTAGCGCCCGCAGGCAGGGCCATGGCCAGTGCGTGGGCAGGCTCGACACGCGTGGAGCGGGCGCCCTGCCGGACCTGCGCCAGCTGGAGGCCGTGACGCAGCCAGCGCAGCCCCTGCAGATCGGGTTCGCCGCCCGCCGGCAGTACTCCGGCAGGCAAGTGCAGTAGCCAATCACCCTGCAGCGCCGTCGGAGCCAGCTGCCGCGCCGCCTCTCCGGTCAACGCGCCTGCCGCGAACTCCCGCCAGGCTTCCTGAACGGCCCGACCCGGCGCTGGCAGTTCCGCGCGCTTCCGCCGCGTGGAGCGGCCGTCGCCCTCCTGCGCGGTCACCTGCGTGGAGTCCTCGGGGCGGCGCAGCAGCGCCACGAAGTGCCCCTCCCCGGGCGCCAGGTGCGGCCAGATCCGTACGGTGCCCGTCAGCTGCGGCAGCGGTGCGCCACCGGACCAGTCCGCTCTGCCGGGCGAGGTGCCCGGCAGCGCCAGCGGCACCAGCTCGAAACCGCTGGCAGCGAGGAAGCGCGCCACCGAGCCCTCGTTCTCCTCGGGCGCCAGGGTGCAGGTGGAGTAGGCCAGGTAGCCGCCGGGCTTGACCAGCCGCGCGGCCTCCAGCAGGAGGTCGTCCTGGCGCGCGGCGCAGTGCATGACGTTGGCCAGGCTCCACATCTCGCGGGCGTCAGCCGACTTGCGGAACATGCCCTCGCCCGAGCAGGGTGCGTCCAGCAGAACGCGGTCGAACAGGGCCGGCCAGGCCTGCGCCAGCCTGGCCGGCGTCTCGTTGGTGACGGTGGCGTTCGTCACGCCGCAACGCTCCAGGTTGCCCACCAGAGCCTGCGCGCGCTGCGGGTGCACGTCGTTGGCTACCAGCCAGCCGCTGCCACCCAGAAGTGCAGCAAGGTGCGTGCTCTTACCGCCGGGCGCGGCCGCCAAGTCCAGCACAAGCTCACCGGGCCGGGGCGCCAGGGCCTCCGCCACGGCGGTGGCGGCGGGGTCCTGCAGGTAGTACGCACCGGCCAACTGGTAGGGGTGGCGGCCCGGCGGGATGCTACTTGGCTGCTCGTGAGCTGCCCGACCGTTCACGTGCTCGCCCGGAGGGGAAGGGTCCTGCACCACGAACGCCGTCGAGCACCATGGCACCGGGGTCAGATCCCAAGGGAGTCTCTCCAGGAGGCGCCGCACGTCGCCCCGCAGACCGTTGAGGCGCAGACCCACGTCCGGCGGCTGCGCCAGGGTGTGCAGCAGTTCGGCGGCTTCCTCGTCTCCCAGAAGCTGCCGCATGCGGTCCACGAACTGCGGGGGTAGGTGCGGATCGGGGTCGTCCGCGTACCGCGGTCCGTTCTGGCCGGGGGTCCTGGGAGGCATCTCGGGGATGATAGCAACCGCCCCACGAACGGGCGGCGCTCGGCCGCTCGGGGGAACCGCGTTGCAGAACCCGCGCGTCGTTAGCTGTCGCGCTGGCTGCGTACACTCGGAGGCATGAAGCTCCATCCCTGGGAACCCGTAGCGGATTCGGCCCAGCCCTCCCCGCTACTCGTGATGGCCAAGGAGGTCCGCGGGTGAGGATACTGCACACCGCGGACTGGCACGCGGGCCGCACTCTCCACGGTGCCGACCGCACGCCCGAGGTGCGGGCCGCGCTCGAACAACTGGCCGACATGGCCATCTCCGAACGGGCGGACGCCGTGGTGGTGGCCGGCGACGTCTACGACTCGCGCAACCCCAGCGCTGCCGCCGAGGACGCGGTCTACGACTTCTTCCTGCGCACGGGCGCAGCGGGCATCCCCAGCGTGGTCATAGCCGGCAACCACGACTCGCCGGCGCGCTTCGACGCCGTCTCCAAGGTCCTCGAGCTGGCCAAGGTGCGCACGGTGGGCTCCTTCCGCCCGGCCGGACAGGGCGGGCTGGTGGAGCTCGAGCTCGAGGCTGGCCACCTCAAGGTGGCGGCTCTGCCCTTCCTCTCGGAGCGGCGCATGATCGACGCGCAGTCGCTCCTCACCAAGGACCTGGGCGCGCAGCGCGACAGCTACCGCGACGTCATGCGCAAGCTGGTCAACAACCTCACCGCAGGTTTCGATCACCGCAGCGTCAACCTGCTGGCCATGCACACCACCTTCGAGGGCGCCACCCTGGCCAACTCCGAGTACGCTTTCCACTCCACCTCCAGCTACACCGTGCCGGCGTCCCTCGTGCCGGACTCCGCCAGTTACGCGGCCTTGGGCCACATCCATAAGCCGCAGTCCATCGAGGGGCTGCCACGGAACAAGGCGCGCTACGTGGGTAGCCCGCTGCAACTCGACTTCGGCGAGGTCGGCGACGAGAAGTTCGCCCTGCTGGTCGAGGCGGAGCCGGGCAAGCCGAGCCGGGTGCACGAGCTGCCGCTCAGCGCCGGCCGGCGGCTCTTCCGCGTGAAGGTCAGGGAGGACGAGTTGGACGGCCGGATGGACGAGCTGGCCGAGTTGGACGGCTGGCTCAAGCTCGTCATCGACCTGGAGCGCATGCGGCCCGGCCTGAAGGAGCGGCTGCAGCAGAACCTCCCCAACCTGCTCACGGTGGAGCAGGTCCTGCCGGGGGAGAGCAGCGACGAACTGGAGAAGATCGACCTCAACGCGCTCTCGCTGGTGGACGCCTACCGCACCTACCTCGAGGAGGAGAAGGGCATGGAGGAACCCGAGGAGCTGGTCGCGCTCTTCCAGGAGCTGCACGACGAGGTGAGCGCGTGACGCCCCTGGAGTTGCAGTTGGAGGGCTTCACCGTCTACCGGCAGCACACTACGGTCGACTGGCAGGGTGCGGAGACCGCCCTCTTCGCCGTCACCGGACCAACGGGCGCCGGCAAGTCCACGCTGCTGGACGCCATCACCTACGTGCTGTACGGCAAGACCGCCCGTCTGGGCGGCAAGGGACTGGGCGGGCTCATCAGTCCCGGCGCCGACTCGCTGTTCGCTCAACTCACCTTCCGCACCGGCCGCGGCGTCTACCGTGCCACCCGCGTGGCGCAGCGCCGCAGCAGCGGCGTGGGCACCGAGGTGCGCATCGAGGTGGCGGATGCCCAGGCGGCGGGCGGCTGGCGCCAGCTGCCCGAGAGCGAACGCGTGAAGGACGCCAATGAGGCGCTGGAGGAGATCGTCGGGCTCGACTACGACGGCTTCACCCGCGCCGTTCTGCTACCCCAGGGCGCCTTCGACGAGTTCCTGCGGGGCGACGCCGGCCTGCGCCGTCAACTGCTGGCCTCGCTACTCGGCCTCGACAGGGTCGAGCGCATCCAGCAGCTGGCCTCCAGCCGCGCCAGCGGCTTCAAGGGCCAGGCCGACGCGCACCGCGCTCTCCTCGCCTCCGAGTACGGCGAGGTGGGGCCCGAGGCCATCAAGCAGATCGAGGAGGAGGTGGAACGACTCTCCGCCTGGGTGGCCGGGGAAGCCGAGGCGACCGGCCGGTTGGAGTCGGACCTTCAGTCGTGGCGCCAGAGCCATAAGTTGCTGAGCGAGAAGGCTGCCCTGCAGGAGAAGCGCGCCCGGCTACGGAGTACCGCCGAGCGCGTGATGGGGCTGGCACGGACGGTCGAGCGCGCCAAGCGGGCCACTACGGTCACGCCCCACGTGGAGAGAGTGGAAGAGAGCAGCCGGAGGGCTGCCGAGGCGCGCGCGGCGATCGAGAGCCGTACTGGAGAGCTGGCGGCGGCCGAGGAGAGGCTGGAGAGCGTCCGGGATGCGGCCGAGCGCAAGCGGCAGGAGGGCGAAGGTCAGACCCGGGAGTTGAAGCGCCAGATCGCGGCCCTGCAGGAGGCGCAGCCCCTGGAGGCGGTACTCCTGGAGCGCGGCGGCTCGCTCAGCATGGCCGTGGAGGCTGACAGAAGCGAGTTGCTGGACGCCGCCGCCTGGCAGGCGTTGCGGCACGCTGCGACCCTCATCGCGCCGTTCGAGCAGGCTGCCTCTGCCCACCTGGCAGCCATGCGCCAGCTCTCCCAACGGCGCGAACAGCAGCGGCAGCTGGAGGAGGCGGTAAGCAAGGAGTCGGACGAGTTGACGGCCCTGGTGGAGAAGGGCAAGGGCCTGCGGGAGCGGTACGAGGCAGCCGAGGCCGAGCTGGAAAGCGCACGCCGCGCCGACCTGGCCGCCGCCCTCCGCGCCGGCCTGCGGGAGGGAGACCCCTGCCCCGTCTGTGGCGGGGTGGTTGGGCAGCACGAGGTAACGGACCACGAGACGGCTGGGGCGCTCGAGGCGGCCACGGCGGCACGCGCTGCCGCCGACGAAGCGCTGGCGGCAGCGCGGCGGGAGTACGAGGCGGCGCGCACCGCGCTGACACGCCGGGAGACCAACCTGAGCAACGCGGTCGAGCTCACCGAGGCGGCCGAGACCGCGGTCTCGCAAGCTGGCGCCGCACTGAGCGCGGCGGTGCAGGCGCTCAGGGAGCGCGGCCTTGAACCGTCCGAGGGGACGGTCGACTCCGCCGGTACCGGTCCGGACAGCGCTGTCGCCTACGCCCCGGACGCCGGCCGGCAGCTCCGGGCGGAGGTGGAGGCGCGGCAGGCCGCCGCCCTGGCAGCGCACGCCGCGGCCATCCACGACCGGCTGGCAGCCGCCGGTGTCGAGCCCCACGAAGGCAGCGCGCTGGCTGAACTGGCTGAACGCTGCCAGGACCGGCTGCAGAAGCTGGAGACGGAGCTGCAGGCGCTCGAGAAGGAGATGGACGCGGCCGCCACGCAGGTGGCCCTCGCGAACGAGCGCGTGAAGACCGCCACCGATAACCACGCCATGTTCCTGAAGGACGAGGAGAAGGCCCGTGAGGGCCTCCTCGCCGCCGTGGCCGCCGCAGGCTTCGCTAACGTGGAGGAGGCCGCCGGGGCGGCGTTGCCGGCGGCCGAACTGCAGGCCATGGAGTCCGAGATCAAGGCGTTCGAACAAGACATGGCCCAGGTTGAGCGGCGCGACGTGGAGATAGCCGCAGCCCTGGTCGATCTGCCGCCCCTGCCGGACGCCCCGGAGCCCCTGCCGGAGCAGGTGGAGCACGCGGCCCAGCTGACGCGGTCCACCGAGGCGGAGTTGAAGCGGCGTAAGCAAGAACTGGACGACCAGCGACAGCGCCTGGGGGCCGAGCGGGGCCGGCTGGAGCAGGCGCGAGCGAAGCTCCAACGCTCGGTGCAGCTGCGACGCGAGCTCAAGGAACTGGACGACAAGCACGCCCTGCACCATCAGCTGAACACCGACCTGCACGGCCACCGCTTCCCCGAGCACCTGCTGACGCAGGTGCAACGGGTGCTGGCGCGGCGGGCCTCGTCCATCCTGCAGCTGGTGACGGACGGCCGCTACGACTTGCGGCTGGAGGCGGGCGATTACCTGGTGGCCGACGCCTGGGCGAATGGCGAGCTGCGCTCCGCTCGCACGCTGTCCGGCGGCGAGAGCTTCGTCGCCAGCTTGGCGCTGGCCCTGGCGCTCTCCGACACCCTGGCCGGCAACGCCGCGCTCGGCGCGCTCTTCCTGGACGAGGGCTTCGGTACCTTAGACCGCGCCACCCTGGAGTCGGTGACCTCGGTGCTGGAGTCCCTCACCAACGAGGGCCGCATGGTGGGCGTCATCACCCATGTGCCAGAGCTCAGTGCCCGCCTGCCCGCCAGGCTGGTGGTCACCAAGGAGCCGAGCGGCTCGACCGTTACGTGGGACACGTGAGTTCGTAGAACCGGAGCGGGTATCTCAGTTGGCGGGGTCTTCGGTCTCCGCTGCCGAGGTCGGCTGCACGTCTGCCTCATCAGTCGGCTGCCCCTCCGCGCGCTCCGTCGGCTGCCCCTCGGGCTGGCCGCCGGCACTTCCGGGCGGCTCCTCCGCCGGCTTGCCGGGCAGCTGCTGGATCTCCTCGATGAAGCGGTCCACCGAGTCGAAGTCGTGATAGACGCTCAGGAAGCGGATGTAGGCCACGGCGTCCGCTTCCTGCAGGAAGCGCAGCACGCGGCGACCGATCTCCTCGCTGGATATCTCGGGCGCGTTCGTCTCGTCCTCGAACCCGTAGGCGAACTCGCGGATCTGCTTCTCGCTGACGGGTCTCTTGTTGGCCGCGATGCGCAGCTTGCCTAGGAGCTTGTCCGGATCGAACGCCTCGAGCCGCCCCGTGCGCTTACGCACCATGAGGGCCTCGAACTGGGCGCGCTCGTAGGTGGTGAAGCGTCTGGAGCAGGCTACGCACTCCCGGCGGCGCCTTATGGCCGCGCCCTCGTCGGAGGGGCGCGAGTTGATCACGCGGGTGTCGTCCGCCGAGCAGTAGGGGCAGCGCATGGCCTCTAGCGGCCGGGCTCGTCCAGGGAGCCGCGCAGGTCGTCGTCGTCTTCGATCATGTCCAGACTCGAGAGGTCGCCGTACAGGTCCTTGGCGGTCTCGTGGCCCGAAGCGTAGGCGTCGCCTTCCAGCGGGTCGTCGTTGGCCACCAGGTGCCGCAGGGCCGGACCTTCGGGGAGACCCAGATCGTAGGCCCACTGCTCCGAGTCATCGTAGTCGTCGAACTCGTCGAACTCCTCGTAGTCGTCGCCGTCTTCGTAGCCGTCGTCGGCGGTCGTCACGCTCCGCCTGCCGAGGCCGAGGCCTTCATCGTCTCCGGAGTCGGCGGCCTCGTAGTCCCCGTCGCCCTCGTCGTCCCAGTCGTCCAGCCAGAGCATGGCGTCGTGCTCCTCGCTCTGACGCACGGTCGGGTCGAGCGCGGCCCGCACCTCGGGCAGGAGGGAGTCGGCGATGCGGGGCGGATTGGGCAGGTCGACGTCCATGACCTGGCCTGTGACGCCGGCGGACTCGGGCGAGCCCAGATATCGCACCGCACGCACCAGCGCTTGGTCGTGCCGCGGGTCCGACGGCGGACGCGACGGCAGGACCAGGTTGACCCTGGGGTAGGCGAAGCGCCGCCTGAACCCGTGGATCATCTCCCGCAGGGCGCCCTGCGCGGCGTGCATCTGGACCGAACCTAGCGACGGTGGAGCGATGATGACCACCCAGCCGCCGCTGAGCAAGCGCGAGGCGGCCTTGAGGGCCAGGAAGGTGCTACGCACGTTCTCCGCCATCATCTCGAAGAACTCGCCCTCGGCCAGCTCCTCGAAGGGGGTGGTACTTACCTGTGCAGCGGTGTGGACGACTCCGCCGAGCGCGCCGAAGATCTCCGTGACCTTCTGGTACGCCGACAGCACGTCCATCTGCGTGGTCATGTCGGCCTGGATGGGTATGGCCTGGCCACCCAGTTCCTCGACTTCCGAAGCGGTCTTGGCGGCTAGGTCCACGTCCCTGTCGGCGCAGACGACGTCGTAACCCGCTCGCCCGTAGGCCAAGGCAACGGCTCGACCATACCCCTGGCCCACGTTGGTGACCAGGACGACTCGGGCGCTCTCCACAACTGAAGGATACGACGGGCAACGAGTCCCCTCAAGTTCATGGCGAGGGGCCCTGCGCGGTATAAGGAAGCATGTTCAGGCGCCGAGCCGGTCAACGGACCGGCGACACCAAGCCGGAGAGC
>CAYXUE010000075.1:0-10599 GCA_964467885.1 uncultured bacterium
GCCTCTCCTGGCGCAAGCTGTGGAAGGTCACGGTGGAGACGGGCCAGATCTCCGCAGGCGTGCTCTTCCTGATCATCGCCGCCAGCATGTACAGCCGCATGCTGGCTCTCACCGGCGTGCCGCAGGCCATGACCAACTGGCTCACGGGCGGCGACCTGGGCGTGACCGTGTTCATCATCGGCATCCTGCTTATCGCCGTTGCGCTCGGCACCATCCTCGACTCGTCCTCCATCATGCTCATCCTCGTACCGCTGGCGCTACCGGTGCTCAACACCTTCGGTGTCGACCTCATCTGGTTCGGCATCCTCATGACCGTGGCCATCGAGATCGGGTTGCTCACCCCACCGCTCGGCCTATCGGTCTACGTCATCCACGCGGCCCTGAGGGACAAGACGGTGAGCATGAACGACGTGTTCGCGGGCACGGCCCCGTTCGCGCTCGTCATGGCCAGCGTGCTGGCGCTTCTGTTCATGGTGCCGTGGTTCGCGACGGGGCTCCTCTGATAGGGGCTCCCCCCAAATGGAAATGAGGTAGTAAGTGGCAAGGAAACTGAAGAAGACCATCATCACCTGCGCCATCACGGGCGGCATCCACACGCCCACCATGTCGGACGCGCTGCCCTACAAGCCCGCGGACATCGCGCAGCAGGCGCTGGACGCCGCCGAGGCCGGCGCCGCCATCGTGCACCTGCACGCCCGCGACCCGGAGGACGGCCGGCCGCGCTCCGACCCCGAGCTGTTCCGCCAGATCCTGGAGCCCATCAAGTACGGCTCCGACGTGATCATGAACATCACCACCGGCGGCGGCCTCGGCATGACCCTGGACGAGCGCCTGGCGGCCGCCAGTACCTTCGAGCCCGAGATGACCTCGCTCAACCTAGGCTCCATGAACTTCGCACTGCACCCGCTGGCGGACCGCTACAAGGAGTGGAAGTTCGACTGGGAGCAGGAGTTCCTGCGCCGGTCCGAGGGCAACATCTTCGCCAACACCTTCACCGACATCCGGCACATCTCAGAGAAGCTCGGCAAGGGCTTGGGCGTGCGCTTCGAGCTGGAGTGCTACGACGTGGGGCACCTCTACAACCTGGCCCACGTGGTGGACAACGGCTGGATCGAGCCGCCGTTCTTCATCCAGACCATCTTCGGGGTGCTCGGCGGCATCGGGCCGGACCCGGAGAACCTGCTCTTCATGAAGCGCACCGCGGACAAGCTGTTCGGCGACGAGTACGTCTGGTCCGTGCTGGCGGCGGGCCGCCACCAGATCCCCCTCACCACGCAGGCCGCGCTGGCGGGCGGCAACGTGCGCGTGGGGCTGGAGGACAACCTCTACATCGGCCGGGGCGAGCTGGCCAGCAGCAACGCCGAGCTGGTGAGCAAGACCCGCACCGTGCTGGAGGAACTGGGAATGGAGATAGCCACGCCGGACGAGGTGCGGGAGATCCTGCAGCTCAAGGGCAAGGACAGGGTGGCCGTTTAGGTGGCCAACCCACTGGACGGCTTCCAGGTCGACCCGGGCGCCATCGAGTACGTGGGCCTGGACCTGCAGCGCCCCGAGTGCATCCTGGCCGAGAGGGACGGCACGCTCTGGTCGGCCGACGCCCGGGGCGGCGTCATGCGCATCAGCCCGGACGGCACGCAGGAGCTCATCGCCCAGGTGGAGTCCGGCAGCTTCGCGGGCGCGGCCGACGACGCCGACCGCTTCACCAGCGGCACCCTGCCCAACGGGTTAGCGTTCGCCGCCAACGGCGACCTGCTGGTGTCGAACTTCGGCACGGACCGCCTGGAGCGCATGAAGCGCACCGGCGAGTCCACCGTGATGGTGGACCAGATAGACGGCCAGCCCATCGGCAAGGTGAACTTCGTGCTGCGCGACAGCAAGGACCGCATCTGGCTCACCATCTCCACCCGCATCAAGAACTGGATGCAGGCCGTCAACCCGCACGTGGCGGACGGCTACGTGGCGCTGCTGGACGATAAGGGCCTGCGCATCGTGGCCGACGGCTTCAGGTTCACCAACGAGATCCGGCTGGACGCCAACGAGGAGTACCTCTACGTGGTGGAGACGGCCGGGCCCTGCATAACGCGCCTGCGCGTACGGGAGGACGGCTCGCTGACCGACCGCGAGGTGTTCGGCCCCAGCGACCTGGGCGGCCCGCCGGACGGCATCGCCTTCGACGCCCACGGCAACCTGTGGGGCACGCTGGTGATGGTGGACAAGCTCTTCTACCTCACGCCGGAGGGCGACATGCGGGTCATCCTAGACGACGGCGACCCGCAGGCCTCGCGCACGCTGATGGACGCCTTCTGGCGCGGTGAGGCCACCCCGGAGCTCATGTTGGCGGCGGGCGGCAAGATAGCGCCCTGGTTCGCCAGCCTCACCTTCGGCGGGCCCGACCTGAGGACTGTGTACATCGGCAGCCTGCGCGGCACGCGCATCCCGGCCTTCCGCTCGCCGGTGGCGGGCCTGCCCATGGTGCACTGGTGATGGTGCACTGGTAGGGGCCGCCTCGGCCCCGCGGACTACGGCCTCCTGAGCCGTTCGGTTCGGGGAGGGCGCGGCGGCGGGCGCCTACGCGCCCTCGCCTACGCGCCCTCGCTTATCCGCCTTCGTTGCGCCCCACCATCTCCGCTATCCAGAGTGGTGCGAAGGGCGAGGTGCAGCCCTTGGGCGTGGGGTAGTCCCGGAACACGCCCAAGTCCTCGCCGATGGCGATGGCGCGCTCGCGCAGGGGCGCATGGTTGATGCCTATGCCCGCCAGGCTGTTGTTCATGGTCCACTGCGTCTCGGGCGGGGCGGTGCCCATCTCGGACTTGATGCGGGCAAGAAGCGCCTCGAGGTCGAGACCCTCGGGCTGCTTGTTGATGCGCTCCGCGGTCAGGCTCCAGCCCGCCCGCGCGGCCCACGGGTCGGGGTCCTCCAGCCAGCGCTGCCGCAACGCCTCCCGCTCCGGATGCTTGCGCACCACGTACGAATCCAGCCAGTCGAACACCTGCACGAAGCCGGGCTCCCGCACCATGGCGTCCAGTGCGTCCGCCGAGAGGCGCTTGGGCTCCAGCAGCAGGATGGCTAGCAGGCGGGCGTCTATGTTGCCCGTGTCCCACAGCTGCAGGGCCAGGTCGTGGTCCTTGCCGATCTCCTTGGCCACCTTGCGGATGTCGCCCAGCATGACGCCGAACTGCGGCGCGTTACCCGCGCCGCGGCTGACGTTGCGGTCGCGTACCTTCTGGTTGCCGAGAGCCTCGACCTTGGACAGCGCGGTGGGTAGGTCCATGCCTAGATTCTGTAACATCCCCGAACCCCGGGGAGCCGGCGGCGAACGGGCGCGCCCCGAGCTCACGCCGGCAGCGCGCCCTAGACTCGCCTACCGATGCCCCTCTGCCGAGGATCCGACTACTCCGAAGCGGCCACCTCCGCGGCGCAGTCGTCCCTCTGCGGCTCGAGCAGTATGCGCCCACCCGTGGAGATCACGTCCCGCGTGAACGGGTCCGTGGACTGAAGGTCGATGCAGTTGTGGCGCAGGTCCAGCGTCCGGCTGCCGTCGAAGTGGTCGTTGTGCGCCACGGCGTTCACGGTCGCTATTCGGTTCCCCGACAGGTTCACGCTCAAGGGCTTGAGGGACGCCAGGAAACCCAGCTCCGTCAACCCGTTGTTGGCCAGCTCGATACGGGTCAGCTGGGTCATGCCACCGAGCGGACCGGCGTCCACTATGCGGTTGTCGTTGAGGATCACCGTCTCTATCCTGCGGTTGCCGCCCAGAGCGGACACGTCCGCGATGAGGTTGTTGCTCAGGTCGAGCCAAGCAAGTGCCGATAGGTTCTCCAGCGCCGAGATGTCGGCGATGGCGTTGCCATCGGCGTTCAGGTAGACGAGGTTGGTCACGGCGGCCAGCGGCGTCAGGTCGGTGACGGAACTGCTGCTGAGGTCGAGCGACACGAGCGCGGGCATGCTGGCCAGTGGCGCCAGCGAGGTCAGCCGACCGCCGGTGATGGTGAGGGTCTGGAGGCGCGGCAGGTTGGCCAGCGGCGCCAGGTCCGTGACGGGCGAGTCCCGCAGGGCCGCGGTGCTGAGGTTGACGGCGTACTGCACACCCTCCAGGTCCGTAACGCCGTTGGCGCGGAGGTGGACGACGCGAGCGAACTCCGAGCAGCTCAGCTCGTTCGTGGGGCTCTCCTGCGCCTTCCGCGGACCCGCGATGGCCTCGAACAGCGCCCGGTCAGGCACGGTGACCACGAAGTCGTTTCCCACGCACGCGGCGTGCGCAGACGCCTGCGCGCCGCCTGCACCGCGCGGCGCTGCCGTCGTGGGTGCGCAGGCGCCTAGTACCGCAACCAGCGAAGAGAGCAGGACGAGGTAGGCGACGCGGCGCCGGCCCACCGAGGAACGTACTCGGTGCATGACTATCCCCCCATCCACTTACTCAGGTTGGCCGGGATAGTAGCACGACCCGGGTGCGCTCCTCGGTGCCCTTGCCGCTCCTACCGTTCCCGCTACCCGCGCTTCCCGACCGCCGCCAGCGCCATCATCTCGTGCACCAGGTTGGCGGCTAGCAGGCTGGTGACGCCCGCCGCGTCGTAGGTGGGCATGACCTCCACCAGGTCGTAGGCCACGAACTCCAGTCCCGCCAGCCCGCGCAGCAGCTCGAGGGCCTGCACCCCGGTGGCGCCACCCACCTCGGGCGTGCCGGTGCCAGGGGCGTAGACCGGGTCCAGGAAGTCGATGTCGAAGCTCAGGTAGAGGGGACCCTCGCCCGCGCGCTCCACGATGCGCTCGACCACCGCGTCCACGCCCATGCGGTGCATCTCCGGGCCGGTGATGAGCCCCAGGCCCAGCTCCTCGGTGATGGCGGCGTCCTCGGGCCCGTAGAGCGAGCCGCGGATGCCCACCTGGATGCTGCGCTCCACGTCCAGCAGGCCCTCCTCCACGGCGCGGCGGAACGGCGTGCCGTGCGTGTCCTTGCCACCGAAGTAGCTGTGCCACAGGTCGTTGTGCGCGTCGAAGTGGATGAGTCCCACGGGGCCCGACTCCGCGGCCAGCGCGCGCAGTAGCGGTAGCGAGACGGAGTGGTCGCCTCCCAGGAAGATCGGCGTGACGCCCGCGGCGAAGAGGGGCTTGGCCGCCTCGGTGATCTGCGCGTGCGACTCGGGCAGGTAGCCGGGGGTCACCGGCAGATCGCCGTAATCCACCGCCGAGAGGTGATCGAAGAGGTTCACGTCCAGCACGGGGTTGTAGGGGCGCAGCAGCAGCGACTCGTTGCGGATGCCCGAGGGCCCGAAGCGGGCACCCACGCGGTAGGTGGCGCCCGTGTCGAAGGGCACGCCGACTATGGCCAGGTCCACCCCCTCCAGTTCGGTGACGTGGGGCAGACGCATGAACGTGCGGATGCCTTCGAAGCGGGGAT
Organism: uncultured bacterium; assembly: GCA_964467885.1. Classification (GTDB taxonomy): domain Bacteria; phylum Deinococcota; class Deinococci; order Deinococcales; family Trueperaceae; genus JAAYYF01. The sequence continues at coordinate 5,399 of CAYXUE010000075.1, forward strand.
AGACCATGGCGTCCAGGGGCTTGTACGGGGGTCGTGGCATGGGTGACTCCTAGAACGTCGCGCGCCGAGCGCAGGTGCGGACGCGTGACCGAGTGATCCGGTTGGGGACCGGTGTACTATCTTGAGCCTAGTGGATTCCGAGTTCGAAGGTACGGCCGAGAAGCAGGCCACCGGCAGCCCGCCGTCCGGCGCGGGGGCGTCCGAAGGCCTGACCCCCAAGATCCAAGCCACCTGGCGCCCGGGCGTCATAGACCTGGCGCCCGGCCACCCCTCCGACGACCTCCTGCCCCTCGAGCTGGTGCGCTCGGCCTCCCGGCAACTGCTGGCGGGCGAGGACGCCAGCTACCTGCAGTACGGTGCCGAGCCGGGTGACGCCGATTTCCGACGGGCCCTGGCGTGCAGCCTCGAGGCCGAGACGGGCGTGGCTACCGACCCGGGCGGCCTGCTCGTTACGGCTGGCGCCTCGCAGGGTCTGGACATCATCTGCACTCTGTACACCGAACCCGGCCAGACGGTGCTGGTGGCCGAGCCCACCTACTTCCTGGCGCTGGAGATGTTCGCCGACCGCGGACTGAAGGTGGTGCCCGTGCCCTGCGACGACGAGGGCCCCGTCATCGGTGAGCTGCAGGCTGCCCTGGCCACGCACCGGCCGGCCCTCTTCTACCTCGTGCCGAGCTTCGCTAACCCCACGGGGGTGAGCCTGACGCCGGAGCGAAGCGACGCGCTGATGGCTGTGACCGCGGACAGCGGCACTCTGGTGGTGGCGGACGAGGTCTACAGGTTGCTGCAGTTCGACGGCAGGCCGCCGGCCGGCCTGGCGGACGGTGGTCAGCCGCACGTGGTCTCGCTCAACTCGTTCTCCAAGACGCTGGCGCCGGGCCTGCGGCTCGGGTGGCTGGCAGGTTCAGCGCCGGTACTCGAGCGGGTGGCCGGCAGCGGCTTCCTGCGCAGCGGCGGGGGCCTCAACCCGTTCGTGGCTGCCGTGGTGGGGCAGCTGCTGGAGGACGGCCGCTTCCGGGAACACGTGCGTTACCTGCGGGAGGTCTACCGCCAGCGGGCCGAGGCGTTGGCGCAGGGGTTACGGGAGCATGCCCCACAGCTCGAGTTCCGCCAGCCCACGGGCGGCTACTTCATCTGGGCCAGCGCGCCGGGCGCCGAGCCGGAGCGGTTACGGCAGGAGGCCGAACGGCACGGCGTGGGGTACGCTCCCGGCGCCGCCTTCTCCACCGGCGCCCGCTTCGCGGACTACCTGCGGCTCTCTTTCAGCCACTACGCACCCGCCGAACTCGAGGAGGGCGCCCGCCGGTTGGGCGCCGCCGTGCAGGCGGCCATCACGCCGGGCTGAGCCCGCCGTAGGGGCCAGCGCTAAGGGAACCGTTAAGACGGGTGGCCGGCAGGCACAACGTTGCTGCCCCACGCGCACGCCGCTACGGCTATCATCGGGAGTGATTTCGGTAGCAGAAGCGGCGGTGCAGCCGGCGAGCCTCATGCGGCATCCGGCGCACCCGTAGCGCCTGTTCACCCCAGTGGAGGAACCATGATCAAGGTACGCAACGTCTTCAGGCTTCTATCCGCACTGGCGCTGGCCGCCCTGCTGGCCGGGTCCACGGCCCTCGCCCAGCAGTCGCTGAAGATCGGCGTCTACGGCGGTTACTTCAAGGACTCGTTCGACGAGCACATCTTCCCCCTGTTCACGGAGGAGACGGGCATAGAGGTCGAGTCCATCGCCGAACCCACCGGCGAGGCGTGGTACGTGCAGCTCGAGGCCGCCGCGCGCGCGGGGCAGGCGCCCGCCGACGTCTCCATGATCGCTCAGGTGCCGTTCCAGCGCGGCGCCGCCACGGGCCTCTGGGCCCCGCTCGACGAGAGCGCCATGCCCAACCTGCAGTACGCCCGCCAGCAGCTTCTGAACCGCAACGCGGACGGCGAGCTGATCGGCGTGGGCGCGGTGTCCTGGTACATCACGCTGGTGACCAACACGGACGTCATCCCCGAGGAGCCCACCTCCTGGGCGGACATGTGGGGCGACTACCCCAACCAGCTCGGTCTGCTGGCCCTGCCCGCCAACTCGTTCCTGCTGGAGATCACCGCCACCACCTTCTTCGGCGGCACGGACATCCTCAGCACGGAGGACGGCGTCCTAGAGGTCATCGGCAAGCTCGAGGAGCTGCAGGACAACGTGCAGCTCTGGTACCGCGACGAGGGCCAGTTCCAGCAGGCCCTGCAGTCCGGCGAGATCCCTATGGGCGAGTACTACCACGACGTCACGGGCCTGGCCGCGGCGGACGGCTTCCCCGTTCGCTCCACCTTCCCGCAGGAGGGCGGCGTGCTGGACTCCGGCTCCTGGGCCGTGACGCGCGCCTCGGACAAGTTGGAGGAGGCGCAGGTCTTCATCAACTGGTTCATGCAGCCGCGCGTCCAGGACCTGGTGGCGCGCAGCATCGGCACCGCTCCCACCGTGGAGCGCGAGCACCTCTCCCTGTCGGAGGAGGAGTTCGCGGCCGTCTCCAGCGAGATCGAGCCCATCATCCCGCGCTACGACATCTACCTGGAGATGGGCGACTGGATCAACCAGATCTGGGCCGAGCGCATCACCCGCTGACCTTGAGCACGCAGTTCCACCCGGGCGCAGCCGATCGTGCGCCCGGGTACTCTTCGGCCCAGCCGGCCTACGCTGCGGATAGTAGATGAGCGGATCCAGAGCCGACCTGAGCATCCGGGGCGTGTCCAAGAGCTACGGCGCCACGCTGGCGCTGCAGGACGTCGACCTGGAGCTGCCGGGCGGCAAGCTCATCTGCTTCCTCGGGCCCTCAGGCTGCGGCAAGACCACCCTGCTGCGCATCATCGCCGGCCTGGAGAGCGTCAGCGCCGGCAGCGTGTGGCTGGGCGACGAGGAGCTCACGGACGTGCCCACCCACAAGCGCAACGTGGGCATGGTGTTCCAGTCGTTCGCGCTGTTCCCGCACCTGAGCGTGGCGGAGAACGTGGCGTACGGCCTGCGCATCCGCGGCGCCTCGCGGCAGGAGCGGCGCCGACGCGCAGACGAACTCCTGGCGCTGGTGCAACTGGAGGGCCTGGGCTCCCGCGGGGTGGCGCAGCTCTCAGGCGGTCAACGTCAGCGCGTGGCCATGGCGCGGGCTCTGGCGCTCGACCCCCAGCTGTTCCTCCTCGACGAACCGCTCTCCGCCCTGGACGCCAAGCTGCGAGAGGCCATGCAGGTGGAACTGCGGCGGCTGCAGCGGCGGGTGGGTATTACCACCATCATCGTCACCCACGACCAGGAGGAGGCCATGACCATGGCCGACCTGGTGGTGGTCATGGGCCATAACCGCGTGCAGCAGGTCGGCGCCCCCATGGAGGTCTACCGCCGGCCCATCAACCGCTTCGTGGCCGACTTCCTGGGCTCCAACAACTTCCTGCCCGCCGAGGTGCTGGGCGAGGGTGCCGTGTCCGTGCTGGGCCAGCGGCTCATGCTGCCGGTGCCGGCCGGTACGGCGGGTCAAGTCACCCTGTCCGTGCGCCCGGAGGACCTGCGCCTAGCGACCGAGAAGCCTGCCGGCGCGGCCTTCGAGGGGCGCGTGACCTTCGTGCGCGACCTGGGCCGCACGGTGGAGACCTTCGTGCGGGTGGGCGAGCACGAACTCAGCGTGCTGGGCGCCCCCGCACTGGCCGAGGGCACGCCCGTCTGGCTCGAGGTGCCACCCGAGGCGGGCGTGGTGCTGGCAGGATGATCGGGGTGCTGCAAGGTGAGTAGCGCACGGACCGAGCGCAGACCCGGCGAGCGCAACGGGCCATGGCCGCACGTGCTCCTGTCGTGGCCCGCCCTGGCGCTAACGGTGCTTTTCGTGGTGCCCCTCGGCGCCATGCTGGCGGTGAGCTTCTTCCGCCGCGACGTGGCGTCGTTCTTCCAGCCCAGCTTCGTGCTGGACAACTATGCGCGTGCGCTCTCGGCCTTCAACCTAGAGCGCTTGGCGGTCTCGCTAGGGCTGGCGCTGCTGGCCACCCTCATCTGCGTGCTGGTGGCGGTGCCGTTCACCTACCTGCTCACGCGTCTCCCGCGCCGGCGCCAGGCGCCTTACCTGGTGCTCGTGCTAGCCACGCTGTCGCTCTCCGAGGTGGTGGCCGCCTTCGCCTGGAGCCTGCTGCTCTCGCGCACCAGCGGCATATCCAACCTGTTCGTGTGGCTGGGGCTCATGGAGAGCCCGGTCTCCTGGAGCCCCGGCTTCATGGCGGTGCTGCTGGGCTTCGTGTTCATCGCCCTGCCCCTGACCATCCTGCTGCTCTACCCGCCCGTGTCGCGGCTGGACGACGAGCTGGTGGAAGCCGCCGCCACCCTGGGCGCCAACCCGCTGCAGGCGTTCCGTACGGTGGTCATCCCCGTACTCCGGCGCGCCGTGGCGGGCTCGTCCGCCCTGGTCTTCATCTTCGTGCTGGGCGCGTACGTGGTGCCGCAGACGCTGGGTCGACCCGCGCAGTGGACGTTGCCGGTGCACATAACCGACCAGGCCATCCTCAAGTCCAACCTGCCGCTCGGCGCGGCGCTGGCCATGGTGCTGCTGGTGGCCAGTTCGCTGGTGGCGCTGATCATCCTGGCGCTGGGCGGCCGGGGGAGAGGCGCACCCGAACGAGCCGCCGGAGGGGTGACGCGGTGAGCGACGCCAAGCCCGACCGCAAGGTTCCCCCGGAGGGTACTTCCGCCGGGAACCGGGCGCCCGCGCACCCCCGCACCGGCGCCGCCAGCTTGCGGCCGTTCATCTGGCTCAGGCGCGCCTTCATGCTGCTGGTGCCCCTCTACCTGCTGGCACCCATCGTGGTCATCCTGGGGGTCTCCCTCAACCAGCGCAAGGTGCTCTTCTTCCCGCCCCAGGGCCTCTCGCTGGCCTGGTACCGGGAGTTCTTCCAGGACCCCACCTGGTCGCAGCCGGCCATCAACAGCCTCGTCATCGCGCTCTTCGCGGGGCTGGTGGCCATCTCCATAGCGTTGCCGCTGGCCTACGCCGCCTGGCGCTACCGGGTGCGGTACGCGGGCCTGCTGACGGGATTGGGACTGGCGCCGTTCGCGCTGCCACCGGTCATCACCGCCCTGGGCGCGCTGGTGCTCTGGATCATGCTGCAGAGTTACGGCAAGCCGTACTCCGTGGTGCTGTCGCACGGGGTGTTCCTCACCACGCTGCCGCTGGCCACCATCACCCTGGGGCTGC
>CAYXUE010000076.1:0-4689 GCA_964467885.1 uncultured bacterium
GCCACCCAGGGCAGCAGCTCCGGCATGAACGGAGTGAGCAGCACGCACAGGGTGAGGAACACGCTCTGCAGGCCCAGGAAGGCGATGCCGGTCATGAAGCCCAAGTGGTAGTGCATGACGTGGTGGTAACGGCTGACCCAGCGGCGCTGCTGCCGCAGCAGCGCGCGCGTGGAGGGGGCACCCTGCGTTAGAACACGCGTGCGCTCGTCCTCGGCGAACACCACGCGCGAGCCGTCGAGGCGGCCCACGCGTTGCGTGAGCAGGTCCTCGTCGCCGCTGGGGGCGCGGCCGGCGGCGCCGAAGCCGCCCACCCGTTCGAAGGCACCGCGCCGGTACGCCAGGTTGTTGGCGCTGCTGGCGAACTTGAGCCCGAAGCGTGTCATGGAGCGCGAGACGAGCATGAGCGTGAACCAGTCCACGCTCTCGAAGCGCTGCAGCAGGGTGCGCGCTTCGCCCTTGCGGCTGGTGGAGACGTAACCCACCACCATGGCCACGTCGTCTTCGAAGTGCTGGACCATGCCCGCCACCCACTCCGGGTGGTAACGGCAATCGGCGTCCGTGGCCATGATGATCTCGCCGACCGAGTGCCGTATCCCTTGGTTCACGGCGTTGACCTTGGGCGCCAGCTTACGGCTCGGCTCGCTGACGCTCACCAGTCGGAAGCGTGGGTCAGCCTGCACGAACGATTCGATGATGCGCCTGGTGCCGTCGGTGGAGCGGTCGTCGACGATGACGAACTCCAGCCGGCCGGCGTAGCGCTGCTGCGCCAGGGAGGTCAGAGTAGCGCCGAGCTTCTCCTCTTCGTTGTGGGCTGGCAGGATTACGCTCACGCTGGGCAGGCCGCTGGCGCTGAGCTGGGGCTTGGGCCGGAACATGCCCGCAACTACCATCACCATGAGGAAGATGTAAGGGACGCCGAAGAGGTAAAGCAGTGCGATAAGTGCGCTTAGCACGCCTGTCCGAACCTCGCTACCATCACAGGTGGGAGTGTAGCACTCGCTTCGCGCTGGCCTCGCTCGGCTCCGGTACCCTGAGGTCACGTGGCCAAGGACCCAGATCAGAGCTTCCACGCTTTCCTCACCCAGCTGGACGACTACGAGGAGCAGGTGGTGGGTTACCACTTCTTCCCACCCCGACGTGGACGCAGCGAGCCGGCCTACGACGGGCCTTTCGCCCACCTGCTGGGCCGCCTGGGCTTCGCGCCCTTCGGGCATCAGGCCGAGGCGTTGGCCCAGGTCGGCGCGGGCCGGGACGTTGTGGTGGCCACCGCCACCGCCTCCGGCAAGTCGCTGGCCTTCCAGTTGCCGGTGCTGGACGCCCTGGAGAGGGGCCGCTCGGCCCTTCTGCTCTATCCCACCAAGGCGCTGGCCGTGGATCAGCTGCTGCGGCTGAACGAGATGGCGGGCCGCCTGGGCCTGCCCGAGGAGGCGCGCCAGGCCGTGCGCACCTACGACGGCGACACGAGGGCCGAGCAGCGCCCGAAGATCCGCGCCGAGGCCAGGGTCATCCTCACCAACCCGGACATGCTGCACTACGGCATCCTGCCGCACCACACGGATTGGGCGGGCTTCCTGGGCTCGCTGGATTACCTGGTGGTGGATGAACTGCACGCCTACCGCGGCGTGCTCGGCTCGCACGTGGCCAACGTGGTACGCCGCCTGCTGCGCCTGGCCGAGGCGTACGGCGCCCGGCCCGTGGTGGTGGCGGCCTCCGCCACCGTGGGCAACCCGGACGCCCACGCCGAGCGCCTCACCGGCCGCCGCTTCGCTCTGGTGCAGGAGGACGAGGCGCCAGCCGCAGCCCGCGAGTTCGTGATCTGGCAGCCGCCCGCGCTGGACAGGGCCGAGGAGAGACGCCGCAGCGCCAACAGCGAGGCGGCGCGCCTGGCCGCCACCTTCGCGCGGCACGGGGTGAGGAGCCTCTTCTTCTGCAACTCACGCAAGGGCGCGGAGCTGGTGCGGCGCTACGCGGCCGGCCTGGTGGGCGAGCCTCTGGGCACCACCATCCAGAGCTACCGCGCCGGCTACACGCCGGAGGACCGGCGGCTCATCGAACAGGGCTTCCGGCAGGGCGACATCACGGTGCTCACCAGCACCAGCGCGCTGGAGCTCGGCGTGGACATAGGAGGCGTGGACGCCGTGGTGCTGGTGGGCTACCCCGGCTCGAAGATGGCGCTCTGGCAGCGCTCCGGCCGGGCTGGCCGCCAGGGCCGGCGAGCGCTGACCCTGCTCATCCCCGGCGCCGACCCCCTTGACGAGTACTACCGCACCCACCCGGACGCGCTGGTGGACGGTCCAGTGGAGAACGCCGTGGCCGACCCCTTCAACGACGAGCTGCACCCGCGGCACGTGCTCTGCGCGGCGGCGGAGATGGCGCTGGAGCCGGGTGACCCCGTGGTGGCGCCCTGGCTCGAGCTGGCGGAGGTGGAGGGCCTGGTGAAGTCCGCCGGGCGCTACCGCTCGATAAGCCGCTACCCGCATAGGCGCGTGCAGCTGCGTGGCACGGGCGGCAAGCTCATACGGCTCAAGGACGGCCTGGGGCGCTCGCTGGGCGCCACCGACTTCGCTACGGCCTTGCGCGAGCTGCATCCGGGCGCCGTGTACCTGCACCAGGGCGAGCACTACCTCGTGGCGTCTCTCGATCTCGAGCGCGGCCTCGCCCGCCTGCTGCCACACATCGAGGATTACTACACCCAGCCCCGCTCCGAGACGGACATCGAGATCCTCGGCCCGCTGCCGCAGCGCCAGCTGGTCCCGGGGGAACTGGAGGCGCCGCCCGCCGGGGTGCACGTGGGCCGGGTGCGCGTGAGGCATCAGGTGGTGGGCTACGTGCGCAAGCGCTACTTCTCCGAGGCCGTGCTGGAGGAGCGCGTGCTGGACCTGCCGGAGGTGAGCTACGACACGCAGGCGCTCTGGTTCGACATCGAGGGCGTCACCGGCGCACCGGACGGCAACGACCTGCCCGGCGCGCTGCACGCGCTGGAGCACACGCTGATCGGGTTGCTGCCCTCCTTCGTGCTCTGCGAGCGCGCCGACGTGGGTGGCGTCTCCTACCCGCTCTACCCGCCCACCGGCCGGCCACTGGTGTTCGTCTACGACGGGGCTCCCGGCGGAGTGGGCTACGCGCGGGCCGGGGCGTCGTCGTTCGGTGCGTGGCTCGAGGCCGCCAGGGAACTGCTGGCCGCCTGCCCATGTGCCGCAGGCTGCCCCCGCTGCGTGCTCTCGCCCAAGTGCGGCAACGGCAACCAGTTCCTGGACAAAGGCGCGGCGCTGCGGCTGGCCGAGGCGCTGCTACTGCGTCTGGAACTCTCCGGTGCCGACCCGGTGGCCAGCAGGGCCACCGCCTGATGCTAAACTCGCAGGCCGTGCGCGTCGGCTTCATCACCCAACTACTGTGGCGTCGTTACGGACCCTTCTGGCGGCAGCTCGCCGAGGCCGCCGGGGCCGAGGCTGTGTTCCCCACCCTGGAGGGCGTGCAGAGCGCCCTGCAGGACCCGGACGTGCAGGCCGTGCCCGGCGCCGCCTTCCGGCTGGCAGCCGCGCAGGCGTTGAGCCTGGTGGAGGAGGTGGACCTGCTTGTGGTCCCCAGGCTCATCCGTGAGACCGACGTGGCGCGAGGAGCAGGCCAGGATCCCTGGATAGCCGACTTCCCGGGCGCGCTCCGCAGCACCGTGCCCGGACTGCCGCCGTTCACCCCCGTGCTGGCCGACCTCCACGCCAGCGTGGAGAGCGAGGCGGTGGCCTTCCTGCAGGGGCTCACGCGCGACGCCGCGCATGTTGGCCGCATCTGGAGCCGCGTCCGTACGCAGGCCAGGCCGTACAAGCCGGCGCCGGTGACGTGGAACTACCGTCCGGGCGAGCTGGCCACCGTGGCCCTGATCGGCCAGCCATGGCTGCTGAACGACGAGCTGGCCGCCACCGTGGCTGGGGAGGGCGAGCACGTGGTCTCGCAGCACCGACTCGACCCGCAGGAGCTGCGCGAGGAGGGCCACCGGGCCGACCCTCAGCTGGTGGACAGCGACGCCGAGGTCCTGGGCGCCGCCCGCCTGGCGGCCAGACGTTCGGCGGTGAGCCGCCTCCGGCTGCTGGTGGACTCCGGCTCCGGCTCGGACGCCTGGTTGGCCCGCCGGGTGGAGAGGACCGTGCACAAACCCGTGCAGGTCGTGACCCTGCAGGACGCCCTGGCGGGCCAGGACGCGGTCGACACGCTTTCCAACTTGCAGCTAGACTGAGGCGTGCATCTGCTGCTGTTGCTGGTGGCGATCGTCCTCACCGTCATCAATACGTTCGGCTCCTGGGCGGTCAGCCGGCGCCGGCGGCTGGTCTCCTGGCTCTTCCTGCTGGCGGCCGCCGTACTCACGGTCACCGCCGTGGCGTACGCCTACCGGCTCGACATCGCCTGGTGGGGCCTTCTGGCAGGGTCCGTGCTCACCTTCGTGGCCTCGTTCCTCAACGCGCAGCTGGTCCTAGGCAGGGTGGAGTGGCTCAACCACCTCATCCGTGGCCTGGCTCTGGCAGCTGTGGTGGTGGCGGCCTGGTTCCTCGGCTGAGGGTCAGGGGAGAGTAGCGGGGGACCGGCCGGCCGGCGCCCGGCCGGCAGCGTTGGCAGTGCAGCCACCTTGAAGAGAGGCCGCGCCCGGTCGGCGCGGCCTCGATACGACCTTCGTTACATCCTTCGGTACATCCTTCG
>CAYXUE010000076.1:4789-10569 GCA_964467885.1 uncultured bacterium
TACATCCTTCGGTACATCCTTCGATACAGCCCTCGATAGAACCGGCGTGGGCTCAGGCGCTCAGAAGGCGTTGTGCCCCGTGATCTCGCGGCCCAGCACCAGGGTGTGAACGGTGTCCGTGCCCTCGTAGGTGGCCACGGTCTCCAGGTTGAGCATGTGCCGGATGGCAGCGTACTCGGTGGTGATGCCGTTGCCGCCCAACAGGTCGCGCGCGGAGCGGGCCACCGTCAGGGCGCTGCGGCAGTTGTCGCGCTTGGCCAGCGACACACGGGAGGGATGGTCCTTGCCCTCCTCCTTCAACCGGCCCAGCCGGTAGGCCAGCAGCGTGCCCTTGGTTATCTCGCTCAGCATGTCGGCCAGGCGCTCCTGCACGATCTGCTTGGCCGCCAGCGGCTCGCCGAAGGCCGGTCTATCGGAGACGTACTCCACCGCCTCGTCGAAGCAGGCCTGCGCGGCCCCCATGACACCGAAGGCGATGCCGAAGCGCGCCTGGTTGAGGCACGACAGCGGGCCGCGGAGGCCCTCCACCTGCAGGCGGTTGGCGTCGGGCACCACCACGTCGTCCAGGTAGAGCTCGGACGTGACGCTGGCCCGCATGGACGCCTTGGTCTTTATGTCCACGGCCTGGAAGCCTTCCGTGTCGGTGGGGACCACGAAGCCCATCACCCGGCCGGAGCCCTCGTCGCGCGCCCACACCACGGCCACGTCCGCGCGGGAGCCGCTCGTGATCCAGCGCTTGACCCCGTTGATGACCCACTCGTCGCCCACCTTCCGGCAACGGGTGCGCATGGCGCCCGGGTCGGAGCCGGCGTCGGGTTCGGTCAGGCCGAAGCAGCCCACCGCCTCGCCTGAGGCCAGGCGCGGCAGCCACTCGCGCTTGACCGCCTCGGTGGCGTAGGTGTGGATGGGGTAGATGACGAGGCTCGACTGCACGCTCACGAAGGAGCGCATGCCCGAGTCCACGTACTCGATCTCGCGGCAGACCAGGCCGTAGGCGCTGTAGCTGGCGCCCGCGCCGCCGTACTCCTCGGGCAGGGTCACGCCCAGCGCGCCCAGCTCGCCGAACTTCCGGGCCAGATCTGGTGGGAAGTGACCCTCCTGCCACCACTCGCCCACGTGCGGCAGCACCTCGGAGCGTACGAACTCGCGGATGCTGCCCTGGATGAGCCGCTCCTCGCTGTCGTAGAGAGATTCGACGTCGTAAAAGTCTGTGAGGGCCAGTGCGGAGCCCTTAGCGATGGTGGTGGTCATCCACCCCTCCTAAAGTCGTGACGGCGCACGCTCGCGCCGCCGCCCGTGCTCGATGGCGGGCGCGCTCTGCGGTGATGGCTCAACCGTCACCGAACAGCTTCTTGAGGGCGTCCTCCTTGGAGGTGCGTTTGGCGGGATGGTACCGCTCGCCCTCTACGGTGATGCGACCGGCTTCCAACAGCCCGGCCAGCGAGGCCTCCAAGGTATCCACGGCCAGCTCCTCGAAGTGCTTCTCGTCGATGTGCCTCTGCACATCGCGCAAGGTGGCACCCTTGGCACCGGCCGCTTCCACGGCTTCGAGCACCCAGGCGTCGACGGTCATGGTCCAAGTGTACGACTCTCCCGTGAGGGGGTAGCCGCGGTGGAGACTCAGCGGTGGAACGAGCCGGGCGCCCGCTTGTCGGGCGTGGCGCGATAGGCTTCCTGGCGGCCGCCGGAGAGTTCCTCCCAGGCTACGTCGTCGTCCATGGTTATCACCTTCACCGGGCAGGCGCGCATGCAGGCGTCGCAGCCCACGCAGCGCTCGGGGTCGAGCAGCAGCACGCCCTCCCCGCTGCTGAAGTCGCGAGAGAAGGCGTCCGTGGGGCAGGCGCGGGTGCAGGCGGGGCAGAGGATGCAGCCGTCGTCCACGCGCGGCAGGCGCCACGGCACGGGGGCGCCGGGCTCGGGGTCGGCTATCTCCAGGGCGCGGTAGCGCCGCCTGGCCTCCAACGGCAGGGGTTCCAGCTCGCCGGCCTGCGCCCCCTGCTCCAGCGGCAGCATGCGCTCCAGCGGCGCCAGCGCGTCCGCGGCCAGGCGCTGCACCTCCCGCACTCCGCCACCGAAGAGCTGCCGGCGCGATACCACGGTGCGCCGCCGCCGCTCCTCCTCCAGGGTCTCGCGGGGCTCCACGCTGATCTCCAGCTGCTTGTCCAGCAGGGCGGCCAACTCGGTGGCCGTCTCGGCGGTGGCGCGGGCCACGTCGGGCACGGTGGCGTCGCCGATCTTGCAGGCTGCGCAGGCGCCGTGAGCCAGCGTGAGCGAACCCGAGCTGGCGCCCAGGCGCAGCATGTCGGTGGCGGAGAGCTGGGCCAAGCATCTGACGCTGGGCGCCTCGCCGCCCACCTGCGAGCAGCGCACGGCGTTACTGCCGGCAGGCAGGCGCGTCTCCATCTCCAGTGCTTGCGAGGGGCAGGCCCTGACGCAGATGCCGCAGCCGGTGCAGTCCACCCCGTCTATCTCCACGAGGCGCTCCAAGCTCACCGCCTCGTGCGGGCAGACGTCGAAGCAGGCCGTGCAGGAGCCCACGCCCTCCGTGACGTTGAGGCAGCGGGAGGTGGTGTTCAGAGGCGCCACCTCCAGCGCCTTCAGCGCCAGGCCCAGTAGGTCCGCCAGTCCCGCCACCTGCTACCTCACCTCCTCACGTCAGAAGCCGTACAGCTCGACGCGCTTCTCGCTGAGCTTGCTGTGGTAGCCGGTGTCTTCCAGGTAGGCGTCGAAGGCGGCGAAGTCTATCTGCTGCTTCTGGTCGGAGAGGGCAACTTCAGGGTTGGGATGCACTTCTATCATTATGCCGTCGGCCCCCACCGCCAGTCCCGCTTTCGTGAGCTGAACCAGCAGGTCGCGTCGACCGCCCGAGTGGGTCACGTCCACCAGCACGGGCAGGTGGCTCTCCAGCTTGGCCAGGGCCACGGCGGAGACGTCCAGCGTGTTGCGGGTGTAGCGCTCGTAGGTCCTTATGCCGCGCTCGCACAGGATGACGTTGGGGTTTCCCTCGTACAGGAGGTACTCGGCCGCCATCAGCCACTCCTCCACCGTGGCGGAGAGGCCGCGCTTGAGGAGCACCGGCTTGCGGCTGCGGCCCACCGCCCTGAGCAGGTTGAAGTTCTGCATGTTGCGAGCGCCGATCTGCAGCACGTCCACGTACTCTTCGAAGAGCGGCACGTCGGAGGCGCTCATGATCTCGCTCACGAAGGCCAGATCGTAGCGATCCGCGGCGCGACGGCCGATGACGAGGCCCTCCTCACCCAGTCCCTGGAACGAGTAGGGGTCGGTGCGGGGCTTGAAGGCGCCGCCGCGGAAGAGCTTCACGCCGGCGTCCGCCAGGTGCCGCGCCACGGCGTCGACCTGCTCCTCGGACTCGATGGCGCACGGCCCGGCTATGAGAACGGGCGAGTGCTGGCTGCCGATGGGCGTGCCGCGCACCTCCACCACCGTGTCCGCCGACTGCGAGGTGCGGGAGGTGAGGTAGCTCTTCTTCTGCTGCACCTGGCCCACCTGCATGCTGGCCTGGAAGATCTGCTTGAAGAGGCTCTTGATGGTGGCGTCGTCGAACGGACCCTCGTTGGCGGCCACCAGCGCATCGAGCATCTCCTGCTCCCGCACGGGGTCGTACTGCGAGGCGCCGCTCTCGGTCTGCAGGGCGCCGATGCGCCGCGCCACGTCAGCCCGCCTGGAAAGCAACTGCAGCAGTTGGAGGTTCAGTTCGTCTATGTCAGCCCGTAGGCTCTGGATCTTCTCGAGCATGGTCCATCCTAGTCCGGTCGACCCTTCTTTGCGAAACGCGGACTACGACTACCGTCAGCTCGTACAGCACGAGCAGGGGCACGGCCACCAGCGCCAGGTTGAAGGGGTCGCCGGTGGGGGTCAGCACGGCGGCGCCCACCAGACCGATGACTATGGCCCAGCGGCGGTTCTTGACGAGCGGCTCGGACCGGAGCAGGCCGATGCGCGCGAAGAGGAAGCCCAGCACGGGCATCTCGAACATGATGCCGAACACGCCCATCAGCATGAGAAGGGTGGAGATGTAGCGGCCGATGGAGAGCAGGCCCTGCGCCTCGCCACCCAGGAACGAGAGCAGCACCGGCAGCGTGAACGGCAGCACCACGTAGTAGGAGAAGGCCACGCCGGCGGCGAACGCCAGGGCGGCGAAGAGGATGAACGGCACCGCGTAGCGCCGCTCCTCCTTGTAGAGCCCGGGCGCCACGAAGCCCCACACCTGGCCCAGCACGACGGGGGAAGCCAACACCAGGCCGAAGAACGAGGCGATCTGCATGGAGACCGTGAACGGCTCGAGCACCGAGAAGAAGCTGAGCACCATGTTCTCGGGCAAAGGGGCCCTGAGCCACTCCAGGACCTCGAAGCGGAACACGAAAGCCACGCCCGACGCCACCACCCAGGCGCCGAGCGCGATGAAGAGCCGCTTGCGCAGCTCCTCGAAGTGTTCGATGAGGGTCAAGCTGCCCCTCCTGCGCGACGTGGTGCGTGAGGGGGGAGAGGCTGTCTTTCCAAGGCGTGTGCCACCTCGCTAGCGCCTGACCGGGAACCCGGCCGTCAGGGATACCGGTCAGGGCCCGAACCCGTACCTACGAACGGAATGCTACTTAGGCCGTGCTTGCGGCTGTGCCTCAGGCCCTGTCGGAGCCGTCTTCGGCGGTGCTGGCCTCGGCGGGTTGGGCGGCTGTGGCTGCCGACACGGGCGCCGCCTTGGGCGCCTCGGCTACGTCTTCTTCGATGTCCTTGCGCATGTCCTTGATGCCCTTGCGGAACTCGCGGACGGATTGGCCGAGACCTTTGGCCATCTCGGGCAGACGACGGGGTCCGAAGATCAACAGGACCACCACCAGGATTATCAGAAGTTCGAGGACTCCCAGCGAACCGATCTTGGGCATCAGAACCCCTCCAGTCGCCCTACCTTAGCAAGCCGGCGCCCGGCCCGCACTTACAAGCATGACAATGCAGCCACCAGCTAGGTTGCAGGCGCTAGCAACATCGTCCAGCACGCAAGTTGACACCCTCTCGAGGGGCATGCTACCTTATCTCTTCGGGCTCGTGGCCACCTGCCACCCTAGCTCAACTGGTAGAGCACCCGACTTGTAATCGGAAGGTTGTCGGTTCGATTCCGATGGGTGGCTCCAGTAGGGAAGTGGCCCTGGTGGTACTTGGGTAGGTGCCCGAGTGGTTAAAGGGGACGGACTGTAAATCCGTTGGCTAGCGCCTACACTGGTTCGAATCCAGTCCTACCCACCAGCCCAGGCCGCGGGGTCGCCCCGGGTCGGCTGCGAAGCCCAACGGGAACCCGAGAGGGTTCCCACATGCGGGAGTAGCTCAGTTGGTAGAGCGTCAGCTTCCCAAGCTGAATGTCGCGGGTTCGAATCCCGTCTCCCGCTCCAGTGGAGCCCCGAGCGCCAGGCGCCCGGTACTTCGCAACACGGCGGATGTTGGCTCGTGTAGCTCAGTGGTAGAGCACTCCCTTGGTAAGGGAGAGGTCGTCAGTTCAATCCTGACCACGAGCTCCAGATCCCGCCAAGCCAAGTAGGGCCGCCAAGCGCAACCGCGCGGCGGCTCCACTTGGCTGCCGGGCCACCAGTTGTAAGGCTGTGGCCCCTACATGCTTCACGCAGTAGAATTCGAAGCGAAATAGCAGGCGGCGCAGCAGGGTGCCGCGAAAGGATGAAGGACCATGGCTAAGGGTGTTTTCGAGCGTACGAAGCCGCACGTGAACGTGGGCACGATCGGTCACGTTGACCACGGTAAGACGACTACTACTG
>CAYXUE010000077.1:0-10538 GCA_964467885.1 uncultured bacterium
TACGACCCCGAGCGCGCCCGTGAACTCCTGGCCGAAGCTGGCTACCCCGACGGCTTCGACACCGAGTTCTGGTACATGCCCGTCTCGCGCCCCTACTACCCGGCCCCGCGCGACGTGGCGGAAGCCGTTGTCAGCTACCTCGGTGAGGTAGGCATCAACGCCACCCTGCAGACCGAGGACTGGGGCATCTACCTCGAGAACTACCTCGAAGGCAAGTTCCCCATGTACATGCTCGGCTGGAGCGCCGACTTCGCCGACCCCGACAACTTCATCTCCTCCTTCTTCAACGAGGCCAACGCTCAGGGCTTCGGCTACGACAACCCCGAGCTCTTCGGCCTGATCGCCGACGCGCAGCAGGCCGGTAGCCTCGACGAGCGCGACGCCCTCTACCAGCAGATCGCGCAGATCCTGCACGACGACCTGCCCGCGCTGCCCTTCGTGAACCCCCGCACGCTCAACGGTGTGTGGAACAACGTCCAGGGCTTCTACCCGAACGCGCTCGGCAGCACGGTTCCGTTCAACACCATCACCAAGGAGTGAGCTGACAACTCACGCTCGTGTGCAGCGGTGGGAGGAGTTCGTCCCCCACCGCTGCACCCATGAGAAACCTGCTACGGAGTAACTGAGTGTTCGCATACGCCACACGTCGCCTGCTGGGCCTGATACCCGTGCTCTTCGGGGTCAGCCTTCTCGTCTTCCTTATCCCGCGCCTGGTGCCGGGCGATCCGGCAACCATCATGCTGGGCGAGCGCTCCTCCGAAGCTCACCGCGAGCGCCTGCGCGAGGAGCTGGGCCTCAACCGGCCGCTCTTCCTCGACATCCAGGGCGTGCCCGAACGCGGCATCTCGGCCCTGTTCGACACGCAATATTTTGAGTTCATGGGGAATATCCTCACCCTCGACTTCGGTCGCTCCATCTATTCGTTCATCCAGGTCCGCGACGGGCTCTTCCAACGCTTCCCCGCCACGGTGGAGCTGGCCCTCATGGCCATGCTGTTCGCGGTCGTGGTAGGCATACCGCTGGGGGTGATCGCGGCCCTGCGCCGCGGCTCGTTCCTCGATACCGGGGTCACCATCATCGCGCTGGCAGGCGTGTCGTTCCCGGTCTTCTGGCTGGGCATCATCTTCATCTACATCTTCGCGGTCAACCTTGGCTGGCTCCCCAGTTCGGGGCGCATCAGCGTCACTTCGGCCGTACCCGGCATCACCGGCTTCTACGTTCTGGACGGCATCCTCACCGGCCGCTGGGACTTCACGGTGGACGCGCTACGCCACCTGATCATGCCGGCCATAGCCGTGGGCACGATCCCGCTGGCCATCGTGGTGCGCATGACGCGCTCCTCCATGCTCGAGGTCCTGGGCCAGGACTACATCCGCACCGCGTCCGCCAAGGGACTGGCGCGCCGCACCGTGACGAACAAGCACGCCCTGCGCAACGCGCTGCTGCCGGTGATAACGATCATCGGACTCAGCTTCGGCTCGCTGCTGTCGGGCGCCATCCTCACCGAGACGGTCTTCTCCTGGCCCGGCATCGGACGCTGGATCTACCAGGCCATCGCCAGCCGCGACTACCCGGTCATCCAGGGCGGGGTCCTGTTCGTGGCGCTGGTGTTCGTGCTCGTCAACCTGGTCGTGGACCTCTCCTACAGCCTCATCGACCCGAGGATCCAGTACTCATGAGCGACACGGCAGTCAACGAAGCGCAACTGGCAGGAACGCGCGGCAGCTCGCTGGGACGCGACGTCCTCAAGCGCCTGCTGCGGCACCCCACCGGCATCACGGGTCTGGCCATCATCGTCATCTTCATCCTCTCGGCCATCTTCGCGCCGGTGCTCAGGCCCGGCGACCCGCTGCGCACCACGCTCAGCACCCGCAACATCCCGCCCACGCTGATCATGAGCGGGGCGGACCTCGAGCGGCGCGGCCTCTCGCGCGGCGACTACCCGCTCGGTACCGATGCGCAGGGCCGCGACCTGCTCAGGCGCGTGCTGTACGGCGGGCGCATCAGCCTGCGCGTGGGCCTGCTGGCGGTGCTGATGGCCCTATCGGTGGGCACCATCCTCGGCCTCATCGGCGGCTACTTCGGCGGTCGCGTGGACATGTTCGTGGTGTGGCTGGTGGACATCCTCCTGGCGTTCCCCGGCATCCTCCTGGCCATCTCCATCGTGGCCGTGCTAGGACCCAGCCTCACCAACGCGCTCATAGCCATCAGCATCACGCAGGTGCCCATCTACACCCGCATAGTGCGCTCGGCCACGCTGGCGCTGCGGCAGAGCGAGTACGTGCAGGCCGCTCGCGCCCTGGGTTCCGGGGCACCGCGCATAATCTTCGGGCACATCCTGCCCAACAGCCTCTCGCCGCTACTGGTGCAGCTGACCATGTCCACCGGCACGGCCATCCTCGACGTCGCGGCCCTGGGCTTCCTTGGGCTTGGCGCGCAGCCGCCAGCAGCCGAGTGGGGCGTGATGATCGCCGACGGCTACAACCGCTTCCGGGAGGCGCCCTGGCTCTCCATAGCCCCCGGGCTGGCCATCTTCCTCTCGGTCATCGGCTTCAACCTGTTGGGCGACGCCGCGCGCGACGCGCTCGATCCGCGTCTCAACTGAGGCGCGTGTGCGGCCAACCGGCCCTTGCCCTTGACCCGGCCCACCTCCCGGCGTGAGAGTTGGGGCATGAACCTCGCGGACGATCTCCAGGCCTTGCTGGGCCCCACACGGGTGGAGACCAGCGAGGCCGTCAAGTTGCAGCACTCACGCGGCGAGTCGTACGCGGGTGGGGTGCTGCCGGACGTGGTGGTGTTCCCCCAGACCACGGCCGAGGTGGCCAAACTGCTGGCGTACGCCACCGAGCACCGGGTGCCCGTGACCCCGGTGGCAGCCAACTCCAGTCTGGAGGGGCAGACGGTGCCCGTGAAGGGCGGCATCTCGCTCGACCTGACGCACATGGCGCGCGTGATGGAACTGCGGCCCCAGGATCTGCTGGCCGTCGTGCAGCCCGGCGTCACCTACCCGCAGCTGAACGATCAGCTAAGGCACCACGGGCTCTTCTTCCCCATAGACCCCGGCGCGCACGCCTCCATCGGGGGCATGGTCAGCACCAACGCCTCGGGCACCGCCGCGGTTCGCTACGGCACCACGCGCGACTACGTGTTGGCGCTCGAGGTGGTCACGCCGCGGGGCGAGGTGCTGCGCCTGGGCAACCGCGCCCGCAAGTCGGCCAGCGGCTACGACCTGCGCTCGCTGTTCTGCGGAGCGGAAGGTACGTTAGGCGTCATCACCGAGGTGACCGTGAAGCTGGTTGGGCTTCCCGAAGCAGCGGCGGCGGCACGCGTGCCGTTCGCGGACGCGTTCGCGGCCACCACCTTCGTCACGCGCCTCATCCAGGCAGGTGTGCCCGTAGCGCGCTGCGAACTGGTCGACGAGCACAGCATCCGGGCAGCCAACGCTTACTCCGGCACGACCTATGCCGAGGAGATGACGGTGTTCCTCGAGTTCCACGGCAACGCTCCCGGCATAGCCGCGGAGGTGGAGCTAGCTCGGGAACTGGCGGAGCTGTCGGGCGCCGGCGCCTTCGAGGCCGCCACCGACCCGGCAGAACGCGCCCGCATCTGGGAGACGCGCCACACCATGTTCTTCGCCTCCAACGCCGCCCACCCGGGCATGGACAGCATCGTGACCGACGTGGCCGTGCCCATCTCCGAGCTGCCCGCCGCCCTCACGGCCGCCCTGGCCGACTGCGCCGCCGCCGGCTTCGACGCCAACCTGGTGGGCCATGTGGGCGACGGCAACTTCCATCTGACCCTCTACCTGCCCGGCGACGAGGCCGCACGGACCTCCGCCCAGCAGATAGTCGACCGCCTGACCCTCCGGGCGCTGGACGTGCACGGCACCGCCACCGGCGAGCACGGGGTAGGTCTCAGGAAGCTGAAGTACATGGAGCGCGAGCACGGCACCAGCCTGGCGCTCATGCGCAGCATCAAGCAGCTGCTGGACCCGGCGGGCATCATGAACCCTGGGAAGAAGCTGCCGGAGGCGTCGTGAGCGGTCTGCCTTATGGCATGGCCCCGTACCCTCTGGCACTGGAGCCGCAGCTGCACCGGCGCGTGTGGGGCGGCGAGTGGCTGAAGGAGTTCCATGGTGGTGGGGCTGACCTGCCCGAGCACGGCCCGGAGGGGGAACCGGTGGGCGAGAGCTGGCTGGCCGACGGGGCGAGCGTGGTGCGGAACGGCGCCTACGCCGGCCGCAGCGTAGGCGAGCTGGCCGCGCAGCTGGGCGCCGAGCTCGTGGGCACCGTGCCCCACGAGCGCTACGGCCCGCGCATGCCTCTACTTGCCAAGCTGCTCGACGCCGCCACCGCCCTCTCCGTACAGGTCCATCCGGACGACACGTACGCGCTAAGCGAGGAGCGCGCCAGCGGGCACCTGGGCAAGAGCGAGGCGTGGTACGTGCTCTCCGCCGAGCCGGGCGCCAGCGTGCTCTGGGGCTTCCGTCAGCGGACCACCGGTGACGTGGTGCGCGGGGCCGTGGCTGGTGGGACACTGCCCGAGCTTATGCAGCAGGTGCAAGTGCGACCCGGCAGCGTGGTCGTGAACCCCGCCGGCACCGTCCACGCGGTAGGAGCGGGCATAAGGCTCTACGAGATCCAGCAGGCCAGCGACCTGACGTACCGCCTCTACGACCACGGGCGGGTCGGCGCGGACGGCCAGCCGCGCCAGTTGCACCTGGATAAGTCCCTGGCGGTGGCCGACCTCTCCGGCGTCCCGTTCGAGCAGCGCCCAGCCCGACCGCTGGAAGGGGGCTGGGAGCGCCTGGTGCAGCGCCCGGAGTTCGTGCTCGACCGAGCGCAGCTGTCGGCTGGATCCGTGGCCGCAGGCAGCGTCACATCCGCGAGCCTCCAGCTCATCACGCTGATCTGCGGGGAGGCCGTACTGGAGCCCTCCGAGGGCGCCGCTCACCGTTGGGACGCGCTGCACCTGAGTCCCGGAAGCACGGTGCTGCTGCCGGCCGGCCTGGCGCGGGTCACCGCCCAGGGCGGGGCGCGGGCTGGCGTGAGTGGACCGAAGGCGGCGCAGCGGCTGACCCAGGGTGACGAGGAGAGCGGGGGCGGTTACGTGCTGCGGGGGGACGGAGAGATCCTGCGGAGTTCCGTGCCGCCACCCACCCATCACGTGAGAGAAGCGTCCGCGGCGGAGGCCGCGCGTGGCCCCCACAGTGACCAGGCTGACCTCCGGGAGCGGGACCAGGCCCGCGGTGGCCGAAGATGAGCACCCGTCTCGATCCAACCGCCACAGCACCCCGCGTGGTGCTCGGATCCGAGAGCCCCGCCAAGCGCCGGGCGGTGGAGGAGGCCCTGAAGCAGCTCTACGGGCGCGAGATCACCGTGACAACCACCGCCGCCGGTTCCGGCGTGCGCGCTCAGCCGTGGGGCGAGGAGGAAACCCGTCGCGGGGCCCTCAACCGCGCTCGAGGGGCGCTCGAGCTTGACCCGGAGGCCCAGATAGCGCTGGGCATAGAAGCGGGCGTGAGCGAGGAGCCCGGGTGGCCGCTCTGGACGTTCGCCTGGATCGTGGCCCTCTCCCGCGACGGTCAACGTGGCGCCGCCCGCAGCGCCACGTTCGCCGTTCCCGAGCGACTGGCGGCGGACGTGCGGCGCGGCTTGGAACTGGGCGACGCGCTGGACAGAGCCTACGGCCTCGTCCGGGCCAAGGACGGACCGGGCGCCGTGGGGGTACTGACTCGTGGCCTGGTAGAGCGGCCCGATCTCTACACCGCCGCCGTGGTCCTGGCGCTGATACCATGGCTGCAACCCAGCTGAACCGAGACGGGGCGGCCCGGCGGAGCTTCTAACGTCCTGTTACACTCTGCCGTATGTCCGTAAGGTTGCGCCTCCTCGGAGGCGTTTCTGTCGAGCATCGGGGCGTCACGCAGCGCCTCGCGCTCGAGAGGCCAGTCACTCTCCTCATCTACCTCTGCCTCCGCGCGGACTGGGTGAGACGCACGGACCTGGCGCTGCTCTACAGGCCGCACGCCGCCGAGGACGAGGCGCAGAACTACCTGCGCAAGCTCGTCCACCGGGCCCGCAAGCTCGATTGGGCCGAGGGACTCGAGGTCGAGCCGGACCGGCTGCGCTGGGTGGTGGGCAGCGACGTGGCGGAGTTCGGCCGCCTGATCGGCGCCAAGGAGTGGGCAGCGGCGGTGGATCTGTACCGTGGCCCCTTTCTGGGCGGCGCCAGCGTGCGGGACGCCCCCGGCTTCTCCTCCTGGCAGGACCTCGAGTCCGGAGCGCTGAAGGCCGCCTGGCTGGGAGCGTTGGAAGCCCTGGCAGACGGGGCCATGAAGGCTGGCCGGCATCAGCATGCAGCAGAACTACTCGGGCAGGTGCTGGAGGCGGAGCCCTTGGCGGAGGAACAGCTGCAGGACTACATGCGGGCGCTGGCGGCCGACGGCCGCCCGAGGGAAGCGCTGCATGCTTTCGACAACTTCAGCCGCGCCCTCAACGAAGAGGTGGGCCTGGATCCCCTCGAGTCCACCATCGCCCTGGCCGACGATCTGCGCCGGTCGGCCCCCTCCGCCCAGGCGGTGGCCGGACCGCCGAGAGCCAGCCTCCCTGAGGCGCTGACGCCGTTCATCGGCCGGCAACGGGAGCTGGACGAACTGGGTCGCCTGCTGCGGAGCGGGCGTGACCGCCTGGTGAGCATCGTAGGCTTCGGCGGTAGTGGCAAGACGCGCCTCGCCGTAGAAGCGGCGCGGGCGGTGCTCCAGGGCGGCCACTGCGAGGTGGCGTACGTACCCCTCACTGGCACCAGCGACGAGGACCGGCTCCTGCGGACGTTGCTGGGGGCGTTCGGGCTAACGGCCGAAGACGTCGACGCGGAGCAGGCGCTGGTGGCCGAGCTGCAACGCCGCGATCTCCTGCTCGTCCTCGACAACTTCGAGGCGCTGCTGCCCGCTGCGCCGCTCCTCACGCGCCTGCTGGAAGCCGCGCCCGGCCTCAGGTTGCTCGTCACCACGAGGGAGTCGCTCCAGGTGACCGGGGAGGTCCGCCTGGAGTTGGAGGGCCTGGACACCCCCGCTGCGGGCGAAGAGGTTACCAGCGAGTACGGCGCCGTGCGCCTCTTCCTGCAACGGGCCGCGCGCGCCTCGCCGCAGTTCGCTCCCGGCGGGGGCGAACTGGAGACAGTGGGCCGCATCTGCCGCCTGCTGGAAGGCATGCCCCTGGCCCTGGAGTTGGCCGCCAGTTGGACGCGCCTCCTGACGGTAGATGAACTCCATCAGGAGTTGGAAGCGGGCAGCCCGGTGCTCACCGCGGAGCTGCAGGACATGCCGGAGCGCCACCGCAGCATCTGGAACGTGTTCGAGCACACCTGGTCGCGCTTGAGCGAGGCGGAGCGCCAGGTTCTCACCGGGCTCACCGTCTTCCGCGGCGGCTTCACCCTGGCAGCGGCCAGGGCGGTGGCCGGCGCCGACCTGGAAACGCTACTCGCCATGCTGAACCGGCTCCTCGTAAGGCGGCAGGCGGAGGGGCGCTTCGTGCTGCACGAACTCATCAGGCAGTACGCCGAACGGCGCGCCGAGGAACGGGAGCTGGAGCGGGCGCGCACCGCACACAGCCGCTACTTCACGGACCTGCTCTCCGACCTGACCGCGGACATCAAGGGTGCCGCCGTCCAGCAGGCACTCGCTACCGTTCAGGCGGACAGCGCCAACTTCGAAGCCGCCTGGTACCACGCTGTGGAGCGCGCGGACCTGGACGCCATCGAGGGCGCCAGTCCCACCCTGGACGAGTACTTCTATTACAAGGGCCAGCTGGACGCGGCACGGCGCGCCTTCGGTGCGGGACTGGAGACGCTTACACCGCTGGCACAAGCGCCGGGACCGGCGCAGGCCCGCGCGGCCAGGATCCGCGCGCGGCTCCAGGTGAACGTGGCTCAGAAGGAGTTCTGGACCGGAGACTTCCAGGCGGCCCTGGACCGCCTGGAGGAGGCCGGAAGGACCTTGGCCGAGCACGGCACGGCCACCGATCTGGCCCGCGCCAGGCTGGTGCAGGGGAACGGACTGGTGCGGTACGCGGCCTACGCCGAGGCGCGCCCCCTCTTCGAGCAGGTGCTCACCACGGCTGCGGAAGAAGGAGACCTCTACCTCGAAGGCGCCGCGCATAACGGCCTTGCCAACGTCCTCTCCTACCTGGAGGGCGACGTGCGGCGTGCCGAGGAGCATTACAGCCTGAGCCTGGAGGCTCACACCCACGTGGGCAACCTCGAGGGCGTCACGGGCGCGCTCACGAACCTGGGCGCCTGCCGCTTCGACCTGGGCGACTACGCCGAGGCGGAGCACCTCTGGTCCGAGGCGGCCGCCACGGCAGCCCGCGTGGGCTTCCGCGAACGCGAGGCGGCTCTGCTCAACAACCTCGGTGCGCTGGCCGAAGCCAGGGACGACCTCGCTAGCGCCAGGGAGCGCTTCAGCCGCAGCCTGGAACTGCGGCAGGAGTTGGGCAACCGCATAGGCAGCGCGAACGTACTCTTCAGCCGCGGCCGCCTGGCCACGCGCACCGGCCGCTACGAGGAGGCCAGGCGCGACTTCCAGGAGGCCCTCGGGCTCTACCGCGCCCAGGGCGAAACCGCGGGCATGGCGCAGTGCCATAGCCAGCTCAGCCGCACCTTCATCCAGCTGGGGCTGCACGAGGACGCCGTTCAGCACCTGGCCAAGGCCACGGAGCACTCGCTCGAAGCGGGCTCGCAGGCGGAGCTCCTCGGCACGCTCTACTCCTCGGCCTTGCTCCTGGAGGCCCACGGGCATCTCGCGGAGGCGCTGGAGGCTGCCAGCATCCTGGCGGAAGCTGCCGCGGGCACGGTGGAGGTGCTGCGCACGCAGGCGGAGGAACTCATGACGCGCATCAGCCAGGCGCCCACGGAGGCGGCGGCGGACGAACGGGCCGAGGCGACACCGACGGAACCGGGCGAGGTCGTGGGTCTGGTAGAGCGCTTGGCGGCGCACCTGCGCTCGTCGCGGAACGCTGCTGGAACTGCCTCCGTATAGCTTGAGCCATGTCGGGCGAACGGCTGCTGGCCAGCTTCATCCTGAGGATCACCGTCCGGGAGGGGGAACGTCGCATCGTGGTGATGGACATGGGACGGGGGACCACGGCGCAGTTCCGGAACTACGGTGACTTCATCCGCTACCTCGAACTGGGAGACGAGGCTGCGGTGAGGAAGAAGCAGGAGGGTCAGGACGACTAGGCCGACATGAGACCGGGCCGGCGGATGCGTTCGCCGGCCCGGATTTCTCTAGCTCGGGATCGGTGGCCTCAGAGGGCCGCCCCGGGCGCGCTCTTGCCCGGCTGCTCCTCGCTGGCGGGCGGCACGAACGCGGCGTCGGTGATGGCTTCGCCTACCAGCATGACGTCGAGCACCTCGCGGAAGTCGCTGACCGCTATGACCTCCAGCTCGCCCAGGATGGTCTCGGGCACTTCCTCGAGGTTCGCCTCGTTCTCCTGCGGCAGGATCACGGTCTTGATGCCCGCTTGGTGCGCCGCAAGGAGCTTCTCCTTGACGCCACCGATGGGCAGCACACGGCCGCGCAGCGAGATCTCGCCCGTCATGGCCACGTCGCCGCGCAGCTTGCGGCCCGTGAGGGCGCTGACCACGGCGCTGGCGATGGCGATGCCGGCGGAGGGGCCGTCCTTGGGAGTGGCGCCCTCGAGCACGTGCACGTGCAGGTCGCGCGACTCGTGGAAGCCCGGGGCTATGCCGTACTCGTCCGCGTGCTTGCGGAGGTAGGCGATGCCGGCCTGGGCGCTCTCCTTCATGACGTCGCCCAGCTGGCCGGTGAGGGTGACGTTGCCCTTGCCGGGGATGGCCACCGCCTCGATGTCCAGGGTGACGCCGCCGACCGAAGTCCAGGCCAGGCCGTGCGCCAGGCCGACCTGCGCTTCCTTCTCGGCCTGCTCGTCGCGGTAGGGCGGCACGCCCAGCAGCTCGCGCACCTCGTCGACTCCCACCTGGCGCACGCCCTCCCAGGGCTCCTCCAGGAACTCCTTGGCGCTCTTGCGAGCCACCTTGGCGATGAGCCGGTCCAGGTTGCGCACGCCCGCCTCGCGGGTGTACTCGGTGACTATGCGGCGCAGGGCGTCGTCGGTGATGTCCAGGTGCTCGTTGAGGCCGTGGTCGCGCAGCTGGCGCGGCACGCGGTAGCGCCGCGCGATCTGGATCTTCTCGTCCAGGGTGTAACCCGGGATCTGGATGACCTCCATGCGGTCCAGGAGCGGCCGCGGGATGGTGGAAAGGCTGTTGGCCGTGGTGACGAACATGACCTTGGAGAGGTCGTAGGGGATCTCGAGGTAGTGATCGGTGAAGGTGTCGTTCTGTTCCGGGTCCAGCACCTCGAGCAGGGCGGAGGAGGGGTCGCCGCGGAAATCGGAGGTCATCTTGTCGATCTCGTCCAGCAGGAAGACAGGGTTGATGGTGCCGGCGGTCTTCATGCCCTGGATGATGCGCCCCGGCAGCGAACCTATGTAGGTGCGCCGGTGGCCGCGGATCTCGGC